>JAZRTH010000733.1:0-6220 GCA_045651945.1 Thermoguttaceae bacterium | reverse complement strand
GCAGACCGCTCCCGATCCCTGGAAAGAAGTCGCTCAGGAATACCCGGTCGGATCCGTCGTTACCGGTACGGTTCGCAACCTCACCAACTACGGCGCGTTCATTCAGATTCGCGAAAACATCGACGGTCTTCTTCACGTTTCCGACATGTCCTGGACTCGCAAAGTCAGCCATCCGTCTGAAATGGTCAAGAGAGATCAGGTTATCGAATGCAAAGTTCTGTCGGTCGACGAAAAGAGCCGCCGCATTGCTTTGGGTCTCAAGCAGATGACCGAAGATCCCTGGACTTCCGATATTCCGAAACGCTTTGCCGCTGGTCAACTGGTCAAGGGCAAAGTTACCAAGATTACCAACTTTGGCGTTTTCGTTCGTTTGGAAGACGGTCTGGAAGGTTTGCTGCACATCAGCGAACTGGCGGATCACAAAGTTGACAATCCGGAAGAAGTCGTTCACGTCGACGAAGAAATCGAAGTCAAGATTCTTCGCGTTGACATTGACGAACGCAAGATCGGTCTGTCCCGCAAACGCGTTGAATGGTCGAACGAAGAAGAAGCCGCTCAGGAAGCTGCCGAAGAAGCCGCTCCGAGCGTCAAGTCGACGCCGGCAACCGAGCTCAAAGGCGGTTTGGGCGGCGGCGATGGAAAGCCCTTGTTCTCCCTCAACCCGGATAATGACGATAACAGCAAAGAATAATTTCTAACGCTGATTCGCGGTAAGCTGTCAGGATTAAACGCTTGAGTAGGGAGTAGGGAGTAGGGAGTAGGAAGTAGGGAGTAGTTTTTAAATTCGCCGCAGGCGAATCACTATTCCCCATTCCCTATTCCCTATTCCCTTATTTTTGTTTCCCAATCCTGTTTAATTCGTTTCTCTCAAAATGAAAAACATTGCTTTAATCGGTTATCGCGCAACAGGCAAAACGACTGTCGCTAAAGAGCTGGCAAGCCGACTTCCCGGTTGGAACTGGGTCGACGCCGACGTTGAAATTGAACGAGCGGCGGGAAAAACGATCGCTCAGATTTTCCAGCAGTCTGGAGAATCCGGATTTCGCGACCTGGAGTCAACCGTTACAGCGGAACTGCTTTTGCGCCCTCAAACGATTATCGCGACCGGCGGCGGAATCGTTATTCGCCCGGAAAATCGGGAACGATTAAAGCAGACCGCGTTTGTCGTCTGGCTTAAGGCGTCCGCGGAAACGATTTACAATCGCATGTATTCAGACGAAACGACCGCAACGCGCCGCCCTGCCCTGACGAACAACGGTCCTTTTGAAGAAATAGTCAAAATGCTCAGCATACGCAAACCCTGGTACGAACAAACCGCCAATGTCAGCGTTGATACAGACTCGCTCACCGCAGAGCAAATCGCGGATTGGATTGTTCAGCAGTACAATTCTTAAGGCTTTAACGGGACAAGATAGTAATTTTATATGTCTTTACTTAAATACATAACCGATTTAGTTAAGAATTATATATCAACTATACAGAATCTCAAAGAAAACAAACGTTATCGAATGTTGATCCATATAATTGGAGTCATCACTGTTATTGCGATGCTTTGTAACGTTTATAGAGAATCCGGGTGGGCGTGGGGTTTGTTTTGGACTCTGTTTTGGGGATCGTTTTTAACTTTCTATTTTCTTTCAAGACTGTTGCACGCGTCTGAATTTGGATCTTGCGTTATTTCGTTTTTGTTGACAATTTTAATTATTGTTGCGATATTTCGATTTGAATCGACCAGAAATATCTGGAAGTATGTAACAACAGGCTCATCCGAAAGCCAGAATGAAATCATTCAGGACAGCAAAGTCATTGATTAGCCTGGATATAGAATAATCCAGACTTGCCAGCGATGAATACTCAATGAATGAATCTATATTCAGTATTTTTGCCATTTCTCCTGTTTCTCGTAAAGCGCCTATATTAAGGTAAAGCGCTGTACAAAATTCAATTTGTCAATGTTGTATTCAATAAACAATTTCTCTGTTGATTTATTTTTCAAGAATCTCTATACTCCCTCATCAAAGTATTAAGCGCCGAAGTATGCCCGGAGCGTATTTTCGTTCAGGGCGAAGTCCATATTTATATAAACCAATGCTGAAAAACCATAACGCTGCCGAGTTTTTCTCGCCGTCGACGGGACAGTCTGTCGCCGGGCTGAGCGCGTATGGATATCTGCTCAGAATTCTGGTTGTCGTCCTGGGGGCGCTGTCTTGTAACGCTGCGACAGCGCAAGTCGTTCAGTTTTCAGAACTGAAGCCGCTAACGGTTCAAGGCGACGTCGCATTTACGTATCAGCAGGGAAAACGCGAAGTCTGGATTATTCGCAACAACTGTCAGCTGTTACAAAGCGGGCGTCCGATAGCGGAAGCGGCGGAAATGTCGCTGTGGCTTGAATACGACCAGCGGCCGGTTGCAGGCGGCGCGAACGGTTCATACTGTCTGACAATCTACATGGAAGGTCAGGTCAAGGCGGCGCCGTCGCTTACTAAAGGATTTATCAATCAGAAAGAACTCGGCGCTCAATCTTCCGATCCCAACGATTTCGTTTGGCTGGGCGAGTTCCTGCTGTTCAACAGACCTCAAATCACGGTCAATATAAAACGGTCAACTCCGGGAACAATGCCGGATTTATACTGGCGAGCGGAACGCTGCCGAGAGCTTCAAGAGAAACGCGAAACCAGCGCTGCGACCAAAATCAACTCGATTCTTTCCGATCAGAAAATGCAGTCTGCGCCGGCGTATGCGCCTGTTGGACAAAGCCCTGCTTCGATTGTAGATTCTGCAGACAATTATGAACTCGGCGCAGCCTCAGACGAATGGGGCGCCAGCGTCATGCAAATTCCCCTGGGGTCTGGACAACGACGAATCAAAGTTTACCCGCGAAGCGACAGCGCCGCCAACTCGTCCTGGAAACAGTATCCGGAAACGAACCAGTCTGTTGCCTGTATAACCGGCGGCGTTACGGTTGTTATCGAAAGCGATCAAAGCGCAGACTCCTTGGAAATCTCGACGGACAAACTGGTTATTTGGACGACCGGTTTAGAGGCGCTTGACCTCAACGGCGTTCGACCGCATTCCGCTCAACAGCCGATAGAATTCTATATGGAAGGCAATATTGTTTTCCGACAGGGCGATCGAACGGTTCGCGCCAATCGAATGTTTTACGATTTGAAAAACAATCGGGGAACGATTCTCAATACGGAGATTACCACTCCGGCTGAAGGTTACGACGGCTTGCTGCGAATCGACGCCGACACGGTTCATCAGCTCAATCAGCGGGAATTCTATGCGAAAAACGCGTATATCACTTCCAGCCTTATGGGGAAACCGTCGTATCGCATCCAAATGGACGACGTGTTTATTGAAGACTCTGTTACAGAGGAAATTGACGCGTCGACCGGTTTGCGAAAGATTGACGCCAGCGGAATTCCGGTTTCAAAACATCAACAGTATATTAACGGCAAAAACGCTTCCATTTACTTTGCTGACACGCCTATTTTCCGTTGGCCGTCATTTCGTTCCCGGCTGGAGCGGCCGACTCCGTATCTGTCTTCTCTGCGTATCGGATCAGACAGCGTTTACGGATTCCAGATGTTTACCGGCTGGAACGCTTACGAACTGTTTAACTGCGCCAATCCGCCGGAAGGAACAGACCTGACGCTGCATTTGGATCCGTTCTCCAATCGCGGCATCGGGCACGGGGCGGACTTCAAATTCGACCGTTATATGGATTATGGCCTGTTTACCGGTCCGGTGAAAGGCAATATTGATTTCTGGGGCATTTACGACTGGGGCAAAGACAACCTCGGCGAAGGACGCCGAAGCGTCGTTCCGGAAGTAAAATATCGTTACAAGCTCTTCGGAAACTTTATCCATGAATTCAGCGCCGGACTTCAGCTTACCGGAGAAGTTGGTTTGATTTCCGACCGCGATTTTATGGAAGAGTATTATCGCGACGACTGGTATACAAAACCGACGCCCAAAACCCGGCTTCAGCTTCGACAGGAAATCGGGAATTTTTCGTGGGACGTCGCCGTTCAGGGCAAAGTCAACGGATTTTATACGGAGTCTCAGGAAATACCTCGTTTTGACCTGTATTGGCTGGGAGAAAGCCTCATGGGCGATATGCTGACGTGGTATTCCGCCTCAACAGCCGGTCTTTACAATCTCAGTCCCGGGTCGTATCCTGACGCTATCGAAAATCAGAAATACTTTGATTATCTCAGTTGGGAACAGGGCAATACCGGCGGACGTTTTACAACTCGTCACGAACTGGATTTGCCATTCCAGGCGGGAGCCGTAAAACTGGTTCCGTACGTAATGGGCGAAGCCGGATGGTGGGGAGCCAGCGAAACGAAATCCGTCGACAGGTTCTACGGTCAAGTCGGCGTCCGCGCGTCGCTGCCCATGTGGAAAGCGTATCCCTGTTTCAACAGCGATCTGTTTGACGTCCACGGACTGGTGCATAAAGTCAGCTTTGAAACGGAATGGTACATTGGCTCCTCGTCTCGTAACATGGCGGACATGCCCATGTACGACATGCTGGACGAGCAGTCGATTATCCAGTATCGACACATGTTCCAGGAAACCGTTTTCGGCGGACCGATTCCGTGGCGATTTGACGAACGCTCCTACGCTTTGAGAAGCGGGCTGGGAAATCACGTTACCTCGCCCGGACTGGAAGTATTGGACGACTTGCACATTATCCGATTCAACGTCAATCAGCGCTGGCAAACCAAACGCCGGTCAGCCATGCCCGTTGACTGGATTACGCTCAATGCGGGCGTTACACTGTTCCCCAACGCCAGCCGGGACAATTTCGGCAAAGGTCTCGGGCTGCTCAACTACGATTTCACCTGGCAGCTGGGGGATCGTTTCGCCGTTACGTCTGCGGGACTGTGGGACTTTTTCGATGATGGAATTCATTCATGCAGCATCGGCGGACGTCTGATTAAACCCGGCTGCGGAGAACTCAATGCCGGCGTATACTGGATTTCCAATCCCGTTCGCAACACGGTTATATACGTCAACGCCAAATACTGGATGAGTCCGAAATGGCATTTCTCCTTCGGTAGCGAATTTGACATCTCCGGACAAGGCAACATCGGTCAGAACTTTGCCATTACCCGAGTCGGCGAATCGCTCATCGTCCGCACCGGCTTCTACGTCGACGCAACTCGCGACGACTACGGCGTTACACTAACCATCGAACCGCGATTCATTCCTAAAGGATCGCTTAGCAACTCCATGGGCGGCGTTCGACCGCACGGATATTACGGGCTGGAGTAAGAAGCTATTAGCTTTTAGCTGCTAGCTATTAGCTAGAGGCTGGTAGCTAAAAGCTGTTTCGCAACGTCTATTATCCAACATAGAGTTTTAGTCTCGGATTGTCTGAATTATTACTATCGTCTGAATTCTGCCCTGTAACAGCGGCGGACGCTTCCGAGGCAATTAGTGCAAAGCGGCGAGCGGAGTTCATGTTGTCAAACCGTCCTTGAACCAGGCGGCGAAGAGAGGCCGCTTGGTCGTCTGATGGCGCATCGTCTGACGAGACGGGGGCTGCGGGTTCAGAGCTTTCTTCAGCGTTGCCCCGCTTCTCGACGCCTGCCAGCAGGGCGTTAATTTGCTCTTGTGTGAATCGGCTTTCCCAGTCAGAAAGCGCCTTGAGTGGGAAATAATTTCGATAATAATGGTATCGCAGATAAAAGACTTGCGGGAATCCCGTTCCGGTGAATTCCGGTTCCGTCCATTGTCCGTCCGGGTCTTGATGGTCAATGAGATAACGGATTCCCTTTACCACGGATTCTGACGCGCCTTCTCCGCTGGCGATAAGCCCCAGCAGCGCCCAGGCGGTTTGAGACGCCGTTGTATTCCCCGTTCCTTTGAGCAGCGGATTGCGATACGAATCGAGCGTTTCGCCCCAGCCGCCGTCTGAATGTTGATGCGCTTTAAGCCAGTTGACGCCCGCGGCAACCATCGGGTCTTTCGGATCGACGCCGACCGCCGCCAAACCATTGAGAGCTTCGCCCGTCCCGTAAATGTAATTCGCGCCCCAGCGTCCAAACCAGGAACCGTCAGGCAGTTGTTCTTTGCGGCAGAACTCAACGGCTCGGTCGATTTTAGTTGCGAGTTGCGGTGCGAAGCCGCACGGGCAATAGGACGAGGTTATGCATCCGAAAATGCTGGTTTTGGCGCTACCCACTTCCACTTGGGAACCGACCCT
>JAZRTH010000732.1:0-3545 GCA_045651945.1 Thermoguttaceae bacterium | reverse complement strand
CCATAGAAGTTTTATTTGCGTCGGGATCGATGATTTGAGACGAAATAGTCAACGCCGCGTCTTGAGCAACTGTTATTTGTCCGCCGGCATTTCCGGAAGTCGGATCGTAGCCATGTCGTTCTGTGAGCCAAGGAGTTGGTGAGTTTAATTGTCTTCCTAAGACCGCTTGGCCTCCGACTTCCATAGAAGTTTTATTTGCGTCGGGATCGATGATTTGAGACGAAATAGTCAACGCCGCGTCTTGAGCAACTGTTATTTGTCCGCCGGCATTTCCGGGCGTGTTGGGGTACATACGCAGCGAAATTCTATTGGCGTTGATCTCGTTGTCTGTTCCGCCCGTTACGTTGATAGCGTTATCGAAAACGAAATTGCCAAACACATTGCTGCCAGCGCCGTTTTCAGACGAAATCACGCCGTTGTTCATATTGACAGCCGCGCCAACGGTAACGTGAGCGTTTGTCGCGTCGTTATGCAGTTTGCCGCCGTTGGTCAGATTGATGGTTCCAACGGTTTCGTCGGCGTAGCCGAAGATGTCTCCATGACCCGTCAGGACGGACGCTGCGCCGTCAACGGTAATCGCGCTTCCCACTGCCAGGGTTCCCTTCTTGCCAACTTTCGTTAACCGAAGCGTTCCTTCGTTGACAAACGTTCCTGTTGTAAACGTACTGTCGCCGGAAAGAACCAACTCGCCAGCGCCGAGTTTAACCAACGGGACAACTTTCGCGCTGTTATGAGCCATAATTTGAGAGGAAATCGTCAGTTTTGCCCCTTCCGCGACGGTTATCTTTCCACCGACTTCTTCTGCTGACGTGCCTTCATACTGTCGCAGGGTAATTCTGTTAGCTGTAATCGCGTTGTCCGTCCCACCAGTAACGTTGATGGCGTTATCGAAGACGAAATTGCCAAATTCACCGCCGCCTTGAGCGGTTGGGTCGGCAGTAATAAAGCCGTTGTTCATATTGATAGCGGCGCCAACGGTAATGTGAGCGTCTGAAGAGTCGTTATAAAACGTTCCGCCGTTTTGAAGGTTGACCGTTCCAACGGACTGGTTGGAATACCCTAAAATATCGCCGTGCCCAGCCAGGACGGACGCTGCGCCGTCAACGGTAACAGTACTGCCTGTTGCCAGAGTTCCTTTTTGTCCTGTTTTGGTTAATTGCAGCGTTCCGCCATTGACAAACGTTCCTGTTGTATAATAGCAGTCTCCGGAAAGAACGAGCGTACCAGCGCCCTGTTTAACCAGAGGTACAAAATACCCGTCCGGATCGTCAATTCGAGATGAAATCGTCAGTTTGGCTCCGTCGGCAACGGTAAATTTTCCACCCGCTTCGCCCGGCGTGCCGGGGCACAATCGCAGCGTAATTCTGTTGGCTGTAATCGCGTTGTCCGTTCCACCCAAGACATTGATAGCGTTATCGAAAACGTAATTTCCAAACGTAGCGTTGCCATTTCCGCTTTCTGACGAAATGACGCCGTTGTTCATATTGATAACGGCTCCAACGGTAATGTGAGCGTTTGACGCGTCGTTATGCAGCGTTCCGCCGTTGGTTAAATTGATTGTACCAAGGGTTTCTTCGCCATAGCCAAAAATGTCTCCGTGCCCTGTTACAACAGACGAAGCTCCGTCAACGGTAAGTACGCTTCCGGTTGCCAGGGTTCCCTTTTTCCCGACTTTTGTCAGATTGAGCGTTCCTGCTGAAACCTTCGTTTCGCCGGTATACGTATTGTCGCCGGAAAGGGTCAGCGTACCAGCGCCGGTTTTTTCCAAACCACCGTTGCCGGAAATGACGCCGGAAACGGTCAGATTATGCCCTGTTCCAATTTCAAATACTCCGTTGGCGTTCAATGCAACGCCGCCGGCAAATGCTGCCGCGTCGCCGCCTTCGGTAAACTTGGCGCCTAATTTATTCGTTCCGTCAATTGTCCAATTTTGAAGGGAAATATCAGACGTATTGGCATAATACCAAGGCTCGCTTACGGGTTCATCGTTGGACGTCATAAGCAGAATCGCGTCATTCGCCGCAGTAAGCTTCCAATCGCTTGACACGGTTCCGTTGACAGCAACTCTAACGCTGTTGGGATTGAAGTTTTGATAATCAGCTATTGTACCGCTAATAATTGGAAAACCGTCTTCGTAACCGTCAATGACGTTCCACCAATCGTCTTCGCTGCTGGTATTGAACGTCAAATTAATAATCCCGGAATTCATGCTGGCAGAAGAAACGTGAAGCCAGTCGGCGCTTTGAGAAGCGACGTCGTTAAAATCAAAATTGACAGTTCCTCCGCTAAGAGTAAGCGCGCCTATCGTAATATCTTTGGACGCTGACGATTCTCCAATTACAAAAGTACCGCCTTGTCCCAGTTCAACGCCAACGCCGTTGAGATCCGCGCCCGTCTGGAAAATAGCTCCCGATGCCGAGGCAACGGTAACTTTAGACGTTGACAGACTTGCGGCAGACGTTACAAGGAGAGTTCCGCCTGAAACCGTAGTCTCGCCAGTATACGAATAATTATTATTGGAAATAGTCAGCGTACCAGAACCGGATTTAACAACATCGCCAGATCCGGAAATAGCGTTGCTAAACGTTTGATCTGATTCGTGAGCAAATTCCAATGTCCCGTTGTTTTCAACTGCGCCTGACCCCAGCGTACCGGCGCCGGACAGCTTGATAGCGCCTTCGGAAATTGTCGTCTTGCCGGTAATTGTGTTGGCGGCGGTTAATTCCATGGTTCCAGCGCCAGTCTTAATAATTTGTGTTGAATGTTTAAGAGCGCCGTCGGTTTGATATGTTGGATCTGTAATTACGGCTGAAATAACAAGATCGGAAACATTGTCGTTTACAGCCGAATTTGCGCTGGTAATTTCGGCAACTTTAACCGTCGAAACCGAATTCCCCTCTTTTATCACAGAGCTGATATCTCCAAAAGCAATCGTGGCGTCGGGCTTGCTTGGATCTGAGCTGAAAAGAACGGGCGCGCCGGCGGTGTCGTCGTCATTTCTGGCAACGGTAACATTTAACAGCTTGAACGCTTTCCACGTTGCATTGCCGTCGGAAGCGTACAGCTGACCACCGTTTTTGAACGTTGAATTCTGGAGGAAATTGTAGTTCGCGCCCTCGTTGGATATCTTGCCCCCGTCAACGACAAAGTTAATCGGGGCGTAGTTATGAGCGTTAGCTAAAACGTCCTGATTGGCAAATACCAGTTCACCTCCATCATTGACGTAAACGTAACGGGTATTCGAAACTTTTCCAATCGGAGAATTGTTGCTGGAACCTTTGCCTGTCATCCGGAGAGTTCCGCCGTTAATGGTAGCGTTTCCGGTAAACGAGCTTCCGCCGTTGGTAAACGTTTGAGTTCCCTCGCCGCTGGCGTTGACAATCAGTTCAACGTTGCTTTCGATAGTTCCAGCATACGACAGATTTTGATTGGTAATATCAAACGTCACCGTCGATTTATTGGCGGTTGTATTATAAATTCTGCCTAATTTGTTGTTCGCGCCGTCGACCACAACGCCCTTGAATACTTGGCTGAATCCGTTCATG
>JAZRTH010000731.1:0-1592 GCA_045651945.1 Thermoguttaceae bacterium | reverse complement strand
AAGCCCAGAGTTACATGAGTTGCGTCCCTCCGGGACGCGTTTCAGCTTCTCATCTTAACTATTTTCGCATGAAAGTATAAGCGTCCATCGCAGAGAGGCGAAACTCCCCTGCTATCCCCCTGCTCTACTCGCCTACGCTATTCATATTACCCATCTTACCGTCAAGCTGTTTTTAGTCAGCGTTCTTTTCATACAATTAAAAAATGATTGCTCTCGTATGCAGGATTTTGGTCTTTCAGACGATAAGAAAATATATTATATAAAAATATATGGAACAAAACGCAGGGTTTTTGACTCCAATTTATTTAGAAAGAGTACATAAACCATACCAGCGCTATACTCATACAATCCAATTTAGACAATTATGCAAAAAACAAACTATCGCAATCTTTGGGGATTAGAAGAACTTTTGGGATCGACCAGCAAGGAGAACGCGCGCAAGGCGGCAGCGCGTCTGGAACGCTCGATGTCTGTTGAGGCGTTAGAAAGCAGAGTTCTGCTGACCGTCGATTCGACTCTCATCGTTGACCCGGCTGTTGCCATGGAGGCGTCGCAGTCCATCGACAGTACTTTCGAGCCGGTTTACAGCCCGTCGAGTTCTGAAAGCCATCAGGAGCCTGTTGAAACCTTCAACGCCGGAGCGCGAACTTACGAGTACGATTTCATGTTTGGAGCAAATACGTCAACAACGCCGTACGAGATCAACCTCAAAGTCAAGTTCAATACGCCGGGAGCGGTCGCGTCGAGCAACGTTACCGCCAGAGTCGTTGACGCCAACAACAACGTTATCGCCACAGGCGTGATTGACGGCGATACAATCAGCTTTAACAGCATGGTTCAGTATGGCGGAACTCAGGCGACGCTGGTTATTACCCGAAGCGCCAACATTTCCGAAGCCCAGACCATTCGAATCTATAAATACCAGTGCCCGTTGGGAAAGATAGCGGAAATATCAACGCTAACCGGGTCGTTCGACAAAGCTGCTGTTACAACGACCAACTCGTATTCGTTCACCATGTCGAAGGGAACGTACGGCAGCGTTCAGCTCTACGCTCCGGAAAGCCAGAACGCGGTTGTCGAGCTGTATCGCGGGTCGTCCAAGATTGCTGAAGCCTCGTACGTCGGAGACGGCTACTATACGATTCCCTCTTTTTGCAATCCCAGTTCCAGTTCCGGAACGATTACGTACCACGTCAAAGTTACAGGCGGATCAAACGTTCGGGCGGAATCCTATGAACTGCAAGTCTCGCGCAACGGCGTAACAGAAACGGAAACCAACAACTCGATTGCAACTGCGCTGGACATCGTCAACTCCAACGGGAAAATCTACGGGACGATTTCCGGAACCGCCAGCGAATTCAGCCCCAGCGCCGTCAATACAACTCAAACGGCAAGTTCCGGATTCGGGACTGCGGTCGCCTACGATTCCGATTCCTGCATGCTGGTCGCGTCCACGCCCAAAGCGAGTTCGTCTGCCGTGTACATGTACGTTCCCAACGCAACAGACGGCGGCTGGACGCAAATCGGATCCTGGTCGAAGCCGTCACAGTGCGCCTCGGGCGGTCAGTTTGGAGCGAGTCTGTCCATCAGCG
>JAZRTH010000730.1:0-6773 GCA_045651945.1 Thermoguttaceae bacterium | reverse complement strand
ACTGGTCTGCCGCGCCAATCCGAAGTCGACCGACAAGGTCGCCATCGTCTCGATGGGCGGAACCGGACACGAACCGGCAATCAGCGGATTTGTCGGATACGGCATGCTTGACGTTTCCGTCGCTGGCGACATTTTCGCCGCCCCAGGCGGACCGAACGTCTACAAGGCTCTGGAAAAAATGAATCGGGAAGCCGGTACGCTGTTGATCGTTCTGAACCATGCCGGCGACGTCATGAGCGGCGACATGGCTATGGAAATGGCGGAAGAAGAAGGACTTAACGTCCGTTCCATCAACACTCACGAAGACATTTCCGCTGGTCTGGGCGCTCCGATGGCTGACCGCCGCGGCTTGGTTGGATGCATTCCGCTGGCGAAGATTGCCGGCGCTGCGGCTGAACGCGGCTGGAATCTGGACGAAGTCTGCCGCGTTGCCAACAAGTTCAACGACAACATGGCGACTCTGGCTGTCGCAATGCGCGGAGCCACTCACCCCGCCACCGGACAGGAAATCGCCACTCTGGCAGACGACGAAATGGAAATCGGCATGGGTCAGCACGGAGAAGGCGGCGGAGGACGCTGCAAGATCAAGACTGCTGACGAAACCGCGCAAATCATGGCGGAACAGCTCCTGCAAGCCGTCGACGCCAAAGAAGGCGACAAAGTCGTTGTTATTATCAACGGTTCCGGCGCCACGACTCACATGGAAATGTTCATTGTTCTCAATGGCGTGAAGAAGTACCTGGATTCCAAGGGCATTATCATTGCAGACGCTAAATGCGAAGAAATGCTTACCGTTCAGGAATCCGCCGGGTTCCAGATGTTCATCGCCAAGATGGACGACGAACTGCTCGACCTGTGGAAAGATCCGTGCGATACGCCGTACTGGACAGTTCGCTAAGTTAGAGTTGCGAGAGGTTGGAAGGCGGTAACGAAGCGACCAACGGGAGCGTAGTTACGCAGTTCGCCGAAGGCGAACAAAACAATTGAACTCGTCGTCAGGTTCGCCTGACGGCGAATGCGTAATTCCGTTCGCTAACGCTCACTCCATTACCGCCTTTCATTCTTGCCTACTCCCGGCTTTGCCAGTCGAGCAGTTTAAGCTGAACGCTGGTTTGACCGGCAAAGCGGTTTATGCTGGGCTGAAAGACGATGTCAAACGACTGACTGCCTGTATTGACAAAATCGCTTGCCCAAGAGGGGTGTTGAAATACAACTCCGTTGATGGTAACGCCATTCTGATAGAATTCAAACTGAACTCCGCCGAAACTGTTTAACAGTCGCGGAGCGCTTGCAAGACCAACGTTGGTCGCCATGAACGTTGGTCGCGGATTCTCTTTGCCAAACGGCGCCATTGCCTCCATTGCCTTCAAGGATTCCATCGTAATTGCCGCCAGCGGAATTTCTGCATCGACGTACTCTGGCGCGTCTGTACGCAATTCTTCTTTGTGTTCTTTTGCGTACTGATTGATTTTCTGACGAAAGGCGGCGATATTGTTTTTCTTGACCGACAGCCCCGCCGCCATTTTATGCCCGCCGTGACGAGTTAGACAGTCAGAACAATGCGCCAGCGCAGCGGCAACGTCAAAACCCTCTACTGACCGGGCGGAGCCGGAACAGTCAGCATCCTCCGATTCCGAATTCGGAATGGATAAAATAACTGTTGGACGATTGTACTTCTCCTGCATTCTGGAAGCGACGATGCCCAGAACGCCTTCGTGCCAGCCCTGTCCCGCCAAAACCAAAAACGGATTTTCGTCCTCGGATAAGTATTTTTCCTTGACCAGTTCTTCTGCCTGACGAGAAATCTCCTGTTCCAGAGTTTTACGTTTAGAATTCCACTCAAGCATCAGGGAAACAAGACTTTGCGCCTTTGAGGGCTGAATCGACAAGAGCAATTCCACCGCCTTGTTGGGATCGCCGACCCGCCCGGCGGCGTTGAGCGTTGGCGCAATTCTATAGGAAATGTTCTCGGAGCTTAACGGTTGATCTTGAAGGCTCAATCCCTGCCGCAGAGCCGTAACGCCAATTGGAGCGTGACTCTGCAAGTATTTCAAACCGTTTGCGGTTAGAATGCGGTTGTCTCCAGTTAGAGGAACGACGTCAGCAACGATTCCCAGCGTTGCAATGCCCAGCAGTTCCAGAAGTATGCCGCGAAGCCGATCTCCAACGTTTGAGCTTCTCATTTTCGCACAGCACAACTGCCAAGCCAGTTTGAACGCAACCGCCGACCCGCTCAGCTCCGGCGTGCATTTTCCGTCGAGAGGAATCGCCGGATGAACGACCGCCAGGGCAGGGGGCAGTTCCCCTGATTCCAGGGGCGGGTGATGGTCAGTAACAATCGTTTTCAAACCCAGCCGGTTTGCCAGAGCCACTTCTTCCAGAGAACGAATGCCGCAATCAACCGTAACGAGCCAGTTATATCCCTGCTGAGCCAGGTTTTCGACGGTATGATTATGCAGCCCGTATCCGTCGTCGCGCCGACTGGGGATATAGTAATTTACTTTCCCGCCCAGAGCGGTAATGATTCTGTACAGAACGACCGTTGCAGACATCCCGTCGACGTCGTAGTCGCCGTAAATAACAAACGACTCGTTGTTGTCAATTCCCTGAAGAATCAGTTCAGCTGCCTTTTCGCAGCCATAAAGCGAGCTTGGCGGTTTAACTTCTGAAAACGACGACGCCAGAAAATGGCGCCCCTGTTCCGGTGTTATTTTTCGAGCGCACAACAGCTGCGCCAGAGCGAAGGGAACATTGAGCTGTCTGGCCATTCGTTCGACTTCGCCAGAATCGTGTAAAGGAATCTGCCAGTTTTTATCAAAAGTACGCTGCAGCGGCGAGGCGCCGCTCCCAGTCCGCGTTACCGCGCGTCCGCCATTAACCGCTCCCGTTGGTCGCTTTGATTCGTCCTCACTCCTCACTCCTCACTCCTCATTTCTAACTCAAAAACAATCCGAGTTTCACCGTCAATCCTATTAAATTAAAAAACCGCGCGACAAATTGTCATGCGGTTTTTGTAATTCGATAAAATAGGAAACTTATTTCTTCTTTTCCTTGTGATTGACGTGCTTACGGCACTTGGGGCAGAACTTCTTCAGACTGAGCTTTTCTCCGCCGGGCTTACGGCGCAGGACGTAGTTGTAAGTTCCGCAATCTTCACAGGCGAGAAATACGGGTTCGGACTTCTTCTTGCTTTTAGCCATCGTTTTACTCCTGGTTCGGGCGAACCGGAAAAACGGTTGCGCCTAAATGTTAAGTGTTTATCGTTTTTGACGAAACTGCGCCAAAAAGAAGGTATAAATACGCCTTCTCACAACTGCTGGACGTTCGTCAGTCAACATTATTTTTAGTTTGGGTATTATACCTGACGTCGATATTTCATCAAGGGGGGGCAGAAAATTAATTTTCTATGGGTGGCGGGTATGCTTACGGGTGGCGGGTATTACCCGCCAAAAATAACTTACATTATTATTTTTTCGCGGACAATGTCCGCTCCCCAGAAACAAAACCGTTATTTCGGTCGTCTCAGCCCCGGAACAATGTCAAGGGACAGATCGGCAAAACGTCCGGCGCGATACATCTCCCATGCAACAGCTCCCATAACGGCGTTATCCGTGCAGAGTTTTAATGGTGGAATAAACAGCTTAAAATGTCGATTTTTTGATTCCTTTTCCAGGCGTTCTCGCAGCGCTTTGTTTGCTGCCACTCCCCCGCCAACGCAGAGGGTTTTGTAGCCCGTCTTTTTCAGAGCCAAAACCGCTTTTCCCGCCAGACAGTCAACGACAGCCGCCTGGAACGACGCCGCCAGGTCGGCTCGACGCTGCGGCTGCTGCGTCAAGTCGGGGAAGTCGCGTTCGCCCGGTCCGACAAGTTCGTATCGAACTGCGGTTTTCAGACCGCTGAAGCTGAAATCCAGACGAGACGGGTCATTGAGAAGCGAACGGGTAAAATTGTACGCTTTGGGGTTGCCGTCTACGGCGGCTTTTTGGATGCTGGGACCTCCGGGGTAGGGCAGTCCGAGCATAGCGGCGACCTTGTCAAACGCTTCGCCCGCTGCGTCGTCGATGGTTGAGCCGAGGGTAACGAAGTCAATGGGCGACTTGCATTCGTAAATCGTGGAATGTCCGCCGGAAACGATCAGTCCAACGCAGGGAAAGACGCTCGTCGGTTCTAATCCAGCTTCTCTTGCTTGAGAGTTGGCGTAAAGCTGTGCGGCGTACAGGTGCGCCTGAAGATGGTCAACGGCGATGAGCGGTTTATCAAAAACGACAGCCAGCGTTTTTGCCGCCGTCAGACCGACCAGCAGCGACCCCGCCAGTCCCGGCGCGTTGGCAACGGCAATGGCGGAAAGCTGATTAAACGTGAATCCGGGAATTTGCTCCTGCGCTTTTTTGAGCGTCAAGTCCAGAATCGGGTTGATGCGCTGACAATGCGCTCTGGACGCCAGTTCCGGCACGACGCCCCCGTAAAGAGCGTGCAACTTTTCCTGCGTCGCCAGCGCGTCTGCATAGACAACGCCGTCGTCGCCGATAACCGCCGCAGCAGTCTCGTCGCAGGAACTCTCGATAGTAAGAATATAATTAGTCATGGGAACCTATTCCCTTGACAGGGAGTGACTTTGAGTTAGGAGTTAGGGGTGAGGAGTGAGGAGTTATCTTCGAGCGCTGCGCTTGGCGTATTCTCGCAACTCGCAACTCTCAACTCGCAACTTTTCTTTATTTTACTCTTTTTATTTTTTGGTAAAAGTCCCCCTTTGTAAAGAAATCCCCCTATGATAAGAAAGAGAAATCGGGTATAATTAGTTAAAATTAGTAATTGATGCAAGCACATCAATAATTACTAATTACTCATTACTAATTACTAATTATCATGAATCTTCCAACTATAAACGAAATCCTTGAAGTTCCGCTGGTAAAGGGGCTGATAACCAAGCTCAACCGGGGAGAAGTTGTATCGACCGCTCTTCTGGTTTTGGGCGAACTGGCGCTCCAGACGAAAGAGTCGGCTCTGGACATGTCTTTGCCGACGGTAACGGAAGTCGCGGATCGAATTGCAGACAAGCTTCTACAAAACGAACCGGCGCGTCTTGTTCCGACGATAAACGCGACCGGGCGTCTGTTTCCCCCGGAATTGGGCTCGGCGCCGCTGGCGAGTCAGGCGATTAACGTCATGACGGATTTGGCTAAAGATTACGCCGCTATGGGGCGTCCAGTTGGGAAATGGGACAACGCTCAGTTTCTCAGAAGCGTAGAATCCCTGATCAATCAGCTTGCTGGCGCGGAAAGCGTCATGCCTGTCAATACGGCGACCGCCGGCTGGGCTTTGGTTCTTCACGCCTTGAATAAACGGGCGGGGCAAAATGCGTCAGCCCCTGTCGCGATAAGTCGAGGGCAGTTATTCGAGCTTCCTTCCGGCTGTCGGATTACTGACATTCTTCAGGAGTTGGGATGCTCAACGATTGAAGTGGGAAGCGTCAACCGGACGACGGCAGACGATTTCTCATCCGTTCCGGAAAACGTTCGAGCGTTTTTGTACATCTACTCCGCCGCGGAAAAAGAGTGTGGCCGCGTTCAGCCGACTATCGCGGAGCTGTCCAAAATCGCCAAGCTTCGCAAGATCCCGCTTATTGTCGATATTGGCTTGTCAGGTCTGATTGGCGCCAAAGATACCGTCAGCGCGTCTTCCGCCTTGACAGACGGGGCAGACGTTGTTATTATGCGAAGCGGGTCGTTGTTTGGCGGTCCTGTTTGCGGCATGATTTTAGGACGAAAAGCGTTTATCGACCAGTGCCGATCGGACTTGCTGGCGAAGGCGACGCTTTGCAGTCCATATTTATTGGCGGCTCTAGAGCAGACTTTGCTGCTGTACTCCCAGCCAGACCGCGGCGTCAATTCGATTCCCATTGAACAGATTCTGCATTTTTCCGAAGCCAATCTTGCCAATCGGGCGCAGCGAATTCAAAAGCAAATCGCCGTTTCCGACTGGGTAAGCGAAGCCAAAACAGAAATTGTGGAGCAGTCAACGATCGACAATCAGTGGTTGTCGATTAAGCTGCCAACGTGTCGGGTGGTCGTCAAACCGAAAGGCATGACGCCGGCGGAACTAAGCAAGCGATTGACTCAGGGCGCGCCCGCCGTTTTGGGAACCGCGGCGGAAGACGTCCTGATTTTGGATATGAGAACGGTTCTTCCCAGTCAGGACATAGCGTTAGTAGAGGCATTTATACGATGAAAATATTCTTTTCTGTTGGAGAACCCAGCGGGGACGTCCATGGCGCCAACCTGATTCGCGCCTTAAAAGACGCTTACGAAGGCGAAGACGAATTGCAATGCGTCGGATTCGGCGGTCCTAAAATGAAAGAGGCTGGCGCGGAACTGATGTTCGACCTGACGTCGCTGGCGGTGATGTGGTTTGGCCGCGTTTTGTGGAACATCGGTACGTTTTTTAATCTTGCCGCTCAGGCGGAAGAATATTTTGAAATCGAACGACCGAACGCCGTTGTTCTGATTGACTATCCCGGTTTCAACTGGCATATTGCCAAACGAGCGCATAAAGCCGGCATCCCGGTTTACTATTATTCGCCGCCGCAGATTTGGGGCTGGGCGCAGTGGCGAGTCCGAAAAATGCGAAAATGGGTAGACTGCATTCTGTCCGGTCTGCCGTTCGAAACGCAATGGTTTCAGGATCGCGGCTGCAGATGCATTTACGTTGGGCACCCGTTTTTTGACGAGACGGAGAAGCAGGATTTAGGCAATAGGCAAGAGGCAGTAGGCAGT
>JAZRTH010000729.1:0-3433 GCA_045651945.1 Thermoguttaceae bacterium | reverse complement strand
TTGGACCGCACAAATACATTCCGACCGGGCGCTTTTCGCCGGATGGCGTCTGGACGGGTACGAAATCTTCCTTTTGACGACTGAGCGTGTTGTATACTCGAATCATAGTTTTGTCTTTGGGGTGGGGGTTGATAGATATATTAAATTGATTCCCTATTTTACCAAAAAATAAAAACAATGCAACATCGATTTCCCTATTTCGTTCCTATATAAACAAGAAATCCTGGATAAACGAGAAAAAACAGCTCCTTTGATTGGAGGCGCCTTGAAAAGATACGGTATAATTGAGATAATTATAAAAAGAAAGATCTGATTATCCAGAATTGCAATCCGGCGGGGAACCGATTCCGCAAGTCCTTAAAAATCAAGGGCTTCTGCAAGAAAGAAAAATGCCTTGCTATGGCAAGCAAGGCAAAAATCTACCTCAGGTAGGATTCGAACCTATAACCCTCGGTTCCGAAGACCGATGCGCTATCCAATTGCGCCACTGAGGCATATGTATTGAGTTTATTTTATCCGATTTCCCATTTCATACAAGGAGGGGTGGAAAGACTATTTCATTTGAACGTACTCCAGTTCTTCTTTCATGAATCTTGAAAGAATGCAAAAAAACGACCCAAAGAATACGCAGACCGTCTGGAAAGGCGGCGACAACGTCAACTGTCTAGCTGCGAGACGTCAGAGCGATTGCCATTAAATAATAACTTGTCTATTTTAGGGCTATTCCGGCAAGTATGAATCTATTATTTGTCATCGACTTGAAATAAAAATCAAAACAACTGCAAAAGCAAGCGTACGAATTTCGTCCTTGTCAGCAACTTAAAACGCTGCTTGATATAAACAAGTATGCTGGCGCCAGATCAGCCCCCAAAAACTCCCCCAATCCCCTATTGAAAACAATAAAAAATGAACTATAATTACATACAAGATTACAGGAATTATTACAATCTTTGCTTCTGTAATACTTTTGTATACAGATTCACTATTGATACTTAACCAGGAGGTTGCCATGGTTGCCAGAGATTTCGGATGCGGTGCATTTATCTGCCTTATTTTAATGCTTTGTGGGCTGTCATATCTTATAGACAGCTGCGAGAACTCATCCTCCACCCCCCCAGTGTATACTCCACCGACAAAAACAAACAATCAAGTATTGCAAGGCATTGAAAATACATTGCTTTCAAAAAAGAATGATTTGCATAAGTTCAAAAATGCTTTCAGAAATGAATTGATTAAGAACCCCTGGGATTCGGACGAGATGGTCGTTGCGTTGAGCGGCAATGATTCAGAGGTCGTCAAAGAGCCATGGTTTTCCGCCGTAAAAGTTAAATGGGATAATTATCAAAGCGTTTTATCTTATCCTTTTGATAAAATCGAAAAATCATTTTGGAACATTAAGAATGATTATCAAAAATCGGGGAAAATTGAAGAAAACTATGTTTCTGGCGCTGACTCAGCGCTGGATGAACTTATAAACGCCAGTTCAGACGACATTGACGTTCAGAAAGCAATCCGGGAAACGCTTGCTGCAATACCTCGTTTGAAATTAGAGAGCGGAGAGCTTCCTGAACTTCCCGGTATTGACAAGTTATTTAAAGGGGTTAATGCTAAAAAGAAGCAGGCTGTTTTGGAGCTTGTAAAAAATAAATGCAGCGTCATCATTAAAAAGGCAAACGTTGATACTGATGAATACTTAAAACAGAGTCAATTTGAGGCAGCGTGTTATCGACAACTCGATGCAATAAAAGCGTTGTCTGATGAAATTTCAAAATTGGACGATTCGCTTCAAAGATCGCCGATGGATTTGTTAAACAAGCGTCAATCAAATATTAATCAACTTTTGTGTCGTCCTCATCAGGAAACTATTAATTCCTGTCGAATTAGCATTAGCAAAGCCGTCTCGACTCAGGTAGACGTACTCGACCTTTGGGAACGCATCCTCGATTCTTTGGATTATATTAACAATATTTATCCAGAAGCCTTTAAAGAAAATAACTCTTTGCGCGAGGACGTCAAAGAGCTTAAAGGCTTGTTAGAATACTTTGAAACAGATCAAAAAGACAAGTTTTCCTACATTCGGGAACACATGGATCCATTTATTAAAAAGTGTTCTTCATTTTTTGGAATGTAATTCGGAAAAGTTAAGAACGCGCTTTTGTATTTCAGATAATTTACCAACGCTCTTGAAATATATGTTCAAGGGCGTTTTTTATCGACGCTTCTGTTTCTTATAGAGCTTTTTGATATAATAAAACCGCCGCAGTCAGGGGGATGACTACGGCGGCAAGTTTGACGTCAGGAATTTTCCGGGGAATATATACCCCCTGTATTAGGGAGTGATGCCCAATTGTTCCTCTTCCTTTTCCTGAATGATGATACGGGGAGTAACCATCGTCGTCAAACTTTTGTGTTTAACGTCTGGAATCGCATTTCCAGAATCATCGTTTTCAGGTCAGAATCACGGGGAGGCGATGCCCATTCTTTCCTCTTCTTCTTCCTGGATAATGATTCGCGGTGTAACCATCATCATCAAGCTTTCTGTTTCGCGGCCGATGCCGGTGTTCTGGAACAGACGGTTGATATAAGGAATCTTGTTGAGGATTGGAACGCCCTTTTCGTCTCGGCCTTCCTTGAGTCGTTTAATTCCGCCCAGGAGGACAGTACCGCCGTCAGGAACGCTGACTGTCGTGGTAACGGTCTGATAGGCGAAGGTTGGCAACTGAACGGACGTGCCGGAGTTGGAGGTGGAAACGTTCTTGCTGTTCTTTCGAGTCGCAGGCTGTTCGTCGTCGCCTTCAGACGAGGTGTCTTCCGTCGTGGTCGTCGAGCCTGTGAACTTGAAGACGTTGACTTCTTTGATTTCGCTGAAGAACGGGACAACCGTCAGTCGGACGAATCGTCGGTCGTTGCTGACAACCGCCTGAACCGTGAGGAAGGTTCCTTCAGACAGTACGACGATGACAGGCTGCTGAGCCGCGGCAAAGTCGCCGACAACCGGTGTAACGCTGATGACGAACGGGCTCTGTTGCGTATCGGAAACCATAGCCTGCTGACCGTTGAACAGGGTTACTTTCGGAGCCTGCATGATGTTCGATCGGGAGTCTGCCTGAGCGGCTTCGATGAACAGGTAGGCTTCAATATCGCTCAGGAACGCCAGACCCATGGTCAAGCCGTCGCCGCCGGAGTAGCCGCCGAACTGAGGCGTGGTTCCGGAATATCCGCCCTGAGACACCGGAATGTCAAGCGTTGAGCTGAACAGACCAGGCGCTTTGAGGCCGACGGTGGCGCTGCGCTGGAATTTGGCGTAGTCAGTTTCCGTCAGGTTTCCATCGTCGTCGAGAGCTGTTTCACGTTCAATGGATACGTTGCCCTGCTGATTCGATTTAATATTGACGTCGAAGTCAACGCCGACTCTTTCATAGAAGCTGTCGGA
>JAZRTH010000728.1:0-4119 GCA_045651945.1 Thermoguttaceae bacterium | reverse complement strand
CGCCCGTCTTTTGGTTGGACATGTCGCTGCTGTTCGAGCATTACGTGTATTCGATTCTGGATGGACAATACGGGGAAAAGATAATATATCAATTCAAAGGAAATGAAGGTGAAACGCCCGATTTCCTGTATACGAGTTTGTATAGGAATGAAATAATACGTTGTATTCTTGATACAAAGTACATAGATCTTGATAGTAATTGTTCTATATATAAGATTGTCCGACAGCTTGCAGGTTACGCTCGAGACGTTAAAGTTCTCCGAAAATTAGGCTATTCAATAGGGAATATGGATAAAATCGTTCCCTGTATTTTTCTTTATCCAAAAAAGGACGCTTCAAACGATGATGAGAATGACAATATCCTTAATAGAGAAAAATGGATTCCTATTAGTAATTGGATAAAGTTCTTTAAAATCGGCGTTGCGTTGCCAAGAGAAAATCAGGGCTGATAAAACGGATTGGCGCCTGATTGTTTCTTTTCTTCGGCGGGCGACACGCCCGCGAACCGGGCTGAACAGAGATTGTCCGCGTTCTCAAGATTTTTGGAGGCTTCCGCCGCAAGCGTAAGCGTCATTTAAAACTTTGCGAACTTCGCGGACTTTGCGTGAGATTTCTTCGGCGCCCGAGGGCGGGCGCCATCCATGGGGCGTTTTTGGCTACGTCATTTGGGTTTACACAGTTCAAACATTCGGTTCGCCGTTGGCGAACTGCGTAATTCCGTTCGCTTCGCTCACTTCATTACCGCCTTCCATTTCTTCGCGGACTTTGCGCCTTGCCGCCGCCTCGCCAAAAAGTAACGGCGACGACCGAAGCCGCCGCCGTTCCCCCCAACAAAGAAATGTCTCTGTTTCCGAATGGGCTATTTATTCTTTTTACGGATGAAGAACAGTCCCATAGCCCCGAGAACGAGCAGCGCCCACGTGGACGGTTCAGGAATTTCGTTGCTTTGAACAAAGTAGTCGGCGTAGCTGTTTACGTAACCATAACCAAAGCCATTAAGCGAACCGAAAGCGCTGTCCCAGGAGTCAAACGCGCCCTTAGCCAAATAGAAGGAAACGCCTTCGCCGGATTCGTCCAGATAGAGCATTTCCAAGGCGTACTGACCGATTTCGCTTAACGTCAGCGGAATGAATTCCAAACCGTCTGAACCCTCAGATTCAAAGACAGTAGCGCCGTTGAGCATGATTCTGTACGGCTCGTCGTTGTCAACCGCCAGCGTGTACTGCCCGGCGGAATCGACGTTCAACGTAGAGAATACGTCAACGCCAACGCCAGGACCAGCGGTGAAACGGTTAAGGCTGAATCGATAATGTTCTTGATCAGGTTCAGCGCCGGTGATGTAGTTGGCTAACGCGTCCAGAGAATCAATGCCGGTTCCCTCAAGCGCATACGTTTCCATGTTCAAGCCCGGAAGACGGCTGTTGTATTCCAGACTTGCTGATTTAAGCGCGTTTTCAGCGGCGGCAACGTCCGCTTCGGTCGGGGCGAATTTGATTTGACGAATCTGGTCGAGTTCCATGTGACTCCAGCTCGAGCCGCCGTCGGCGTCTACGATTTTGAGGTAAACGGAAGCGCCTTGAATGTCTTTTAGATTCCAGAAATCGTACTGGAAGTTGTTGGTGTTGTTGCCCGTCGCCGAGAAGTAGACTTCTTCCGTATCAGCGTCGATTAAATCGATGTGTTTGTTGCTAATGTTGTTTCCGCCGGCGATGAGGAATTCCATGATGTCGCCCTGAACGAGGAAGGGATCAGAGCGAAGAACGCCTGTGGTTTGCTCTTCTCCGTAGGCGGCGGTGCCGGAACTGAGGAATCCCTTTGTTCCAGCGGAAATCGTCCCGGATTCGTCAACAAACCATTTTGTGGCAGCGCTTCCGTTTCTCGAACCGTTGGTAAAGTGCGTAACAGAATCGAGCTTGTTTCCATCGCTGTCAATTTCGTACATGCCGTTAAAATCGCCGGCTGTGTCGAAGTTGAAATTGTTGAGTACAAGGTGATGCTGCGCGGCGTCGGCAATATTGCTGACTTGCGTTGTATCGGCAGTCAGGTTGGTCAAACCAATCCAGCCGTAACCGTTGGTTTGACGATCCATCGCGACAACCATCAGGTTGTGTCCTTCCAAGCCCTTGAGAGGAATCGAAGCGTCAAACCATGTTGCGGTGTTGTTTCCGGTTTTGGAAATAATATTCCCGCTGGAATCGCGAACGAAATCGCCTGTGGTTAAATCCCACAACGCAACGCCCGCTCCGCCAGAACTGCGGCTGTTAAAATTCAAAGCTGTAGAAGAACCCGCAACTGTAAAGGCAATCGCTGCATCGTCCGGCAGTTCATCAGCAACGGTGAACTGAGGCCCCCAGAGGGCTGTCGTGTTACCGTCGTTATCGCCTTGACCATAAACTGTAGACTTTGACCCGTCGGCGATGTTATAATACGTATGCAGGCAGTATTTACTTTGATATGAACAGGCAACGCCGTAAGTTGACCCGCCGCCGGCGTACCATTCGTCGGTGTTTTTGCCCATCGAGAAATCTTCAACGCGAACAGAACCGCGGTTGGCGTTCATTTTCGCCTGAATTTCATCAGCAGACAGGACGCCGTCTGTAATGGAAATATCCTTCATTCTGCCGTTAAAGTAAGACGGGGATGAGTCAAACGTTTTGCCAATATCCAGATTTTTTGTTCCTGTAAAGCCGGAAGAGGCTGTTCTTGTTGCAATCTGTTCACCGTTAAGGAAAATACTCTGCGTTTTAGAATCGGCATCGTATTGGAACGTCAGATAATACCATTGATTAGCTTCCAGGGTTTGACTGGCGCGCAAGTCGTTGCCGTAAAATCCCAAGTGGGGCTGACCGCTGCGAACCATCAAATGCAAGCCAGTATTATTTGCTTGAGTGGAGTTGCCGAAGATTGCCTGATCGCCCTCGACGGTATTCATATAAATCCAGGCGGACGCTGTGAACGAGCCGTTAAATCCGGCGGATCCAACAGGAAGATTCGTCTTTAGATAGCCGGGGGAGCCGTAGAAAATCGCTTCTCCGTCCAGCCAGGAATGGGCGGTTTTTCCCGAGAAGGAAATCGCGGCGTTGTCAGAAGAAAAACCGGAAGTCATGGGGAAGTCGATTGTCTTTGTACCGGCGGCAATAGTCGGAACTTGAGTAGGATCGCCTTTAGCGCTCAGATAGTCAATTTGGTTGTTTCGCAAAGCGCCGGAATAAATTGCAACGTCGTCCAGGGCAATGTTGGAAAAATTTCTGACGGTTCCTTTGCTTCCGTCAAACAGAGCGCTGAAGACCAACGACTCGTTTGTGCCGCTGCAGTCTGCCGCCGAGTTCCAAACCCGCATAATAAGCTGACCGTCCAGATACTGTTCACGATACGTCCCGCCGAAAACGGAAACAATATTGTGCCATTTACCGTCGTTCACGTTTGTATTGACGCCTACGATATTGGGCGCGGGGTCGTCCACGTCGTCGTCCGCTCGTCGATACGTAAAAGTCGGATAGTTGTTTGAACTCTGACGTCGAACCTGATAACCGTAATTGTTCTCGCCGTATTTGGAGATGTACGGTTCCCAGCTGCCGTCTGGAAGCCCCTTAACCCAGCACGAGATGGTAAACGCTTTGCCGCCGAAGTCAAAAGAATTCTTGTAGGTTGCGCTTTCCGCAGAAATGCGGGTGTTTTTAATCACCGCGTAGGAATCGCTGGTAAAGGAAATGTAGTTTCCGGAAGTCAGGTGGTTGCCGGCTTCTCCCGAAATGGCATTGAACGAAATCCCGGATCCAAACAGAGTTCCGTCGTGCGTTCCCGCCGCCTGATAGCCGGAGGATTCCACGATAATTCCGCTGTCGACCGTGTCGGTGTCAAACGTCCAGTACCCTTGCAAAACGGGATCCGCCTGCGCCGTCGACGCGAAGATTCCAAACGTCATGATTGCAGCTGCAAAAATGCCGGACAATGCAGCGCCGTTGATTGTGTGTGTAAGTTTCATTTTGATTCGTATAAACCGGTTTATAATATAATGAATAATTTAAGGTCAAATTAATACACTGTCTTTATGATAATGCGTATCCATATGTACACAGTTATCATTTATACATTATATCATAAAATCTGATTTTTTCG
>JAZRTH010000727.1:0-2186 GCA_045651945.1 Thermoguttaceae bacterium | reverse complement strand
CCGATTGTATCGTTTACTTAAACTTTAACGAGAGTATAGACTATTTACTCAATTCTGGAAAGAGGAATTTTTACAGAAAAATCGAAAAATCAAAAGATTTCGGTTATTACGTCCCTACAATCGTTATAATCGTTATAATTGGCGCTTTGAGATGTGCTGGAAGACATAATGAATTTATTTATGTCTGACTTTATTGGCATTTATTCTGGTACAAATTCTCTATCAGAGCATTTTTCTTTAATTGAATAAAAAATACATTTAATTTTTTGAAACGAGTCTTTACCGAAAACTAAAAAATCTGGTATAATATATAAACAGAGTAATGCAATATACGCAGTTGGTTATACGTTTATAAATAAAAGAAACCTAAGAAGAAAAGTCTGCCGCGAGCTTTTTGCGTCGACTTTTTCCTTAACCAGCCTGCTACTCCATTCTGCAACCCCATTCACTAAAAATGCTCAACCTATTAAAGAAAAACGGAATTCGATACGGCATATACGCGATTCTGATTGGCGTTGTCGGGTATTTTTTGGTATCGTGGATAGGATCTGCGTTTTCTTCTTCTGGAGGTGAAGACGTCATTGAATATACCGCAACCAGAGAGAAGTTTGTCAATGAAATTACCGAAAAGGGCGAAGTTTCCAGTTCCGTGAATAAAGAAATTATCTGCGAAGTTCACGCCAAGTATACCAGCAACATCACGATTTTGAAAATCATTCCTGAAGGAACGATGGTCAAAAAGGGCGATTGGCTTTGCACTCTGGACAGTTCCAAGCTGGAAGATCAGCGAGATTCTCAGGAAATCGCGCTCAACAACGCGGAGTCGGCAGTAGTTCAGGCGGAAAGCAATCTCAAAACCGCTCAAATCGCCAAAAAAGAATATCTGGAAGGGACGTACATTCTCAACGAAACCCAGTACAAGAGCAAAGTTACGGTCGAAGAAGAAGACTTGCGCCGTTTGAAGGAATACAAAGAATACTCTCAAAAACTGTACGAACGCGGTTACGTTACGTCGCTTCAGCTGGAATCAGACGTCTTTGCAGTCGAAAGCGCTCGCCTTGACCTGATTTCCGCTCAAACGCAGCTCAAGGTTTATCAGGAGTATTCCAAAGCCAAGCAGGTCATTCAGCTTGACAGCGAAATTGCCTCGGCGGAAGCCAATTTGGCGGCGAAAAAACGCGCTCTTGAGGTTGACAAACTCAAAATGGCAGAGATTGAAGACCAAATCAAGAAATGCAATATTACCGCGCCGCAGGACGGGCAGGTCGTCTACGCCAACGAGTCCAGCCGACACGGCACGAACGTTGTTATTGAAGAAGGTTTGGCTCTTCGAGAACGTCAGGCGATTATTCGTCTGCCAAACCCGGAAAAGATGCAGGTTGAATGTCGAATCAACGAAGGCAAAATCTGGATGGTTCGCGTCGGAATGCAGGCTAACATTTTCATTGACTCCATTCCCGACACCGCTATTCCCGCGGAGATTGTCAAGGTCAACGACTACGCCGAGCCGTCCAACTTCTTTACCGGCAACATTAAAGAGTACAAAGTTCGTTTGAAAATCCTTGACCCGCCTGCTGGAATTCGTTCCGGACTTACAGCTCAGTGCAAGATTTTAATCGAAACGCAAGACAACGTTCTGACCGTTCCTGTTCACTGCGTTTTTGAACACGGCGGCAAGCATTACTGCATCACTCACAAAAACGGCGTCTGGGACAAGCGCGAGGTGAAAATTGGTTCCTGCAACGACTTGCAAGTCGTTATTTTAGGAGGACTTGAAGAAGGCGAAAAAGTCGTCGCCGGCGCCAACGCCTATAAGAAAAACGTCGATTTGCCCAAGCTGACAGACGCTCTGGAAAGAGCCAAAACCAATTCCGTTGTTTCTCAGCGTGCAACAACGCTTCCGGAAAAACCGACAACGCCTGACGTTCCGGAAGGCGCCGGCGAACGCAGAGGTCCGAGAAGCATGCCGAAAATGCCGAGTTGGTGGAAACCCGGCATGACACCGGACGACATGACCGACGAGCAAAAAGAAGAAATGAAGGCAATATTCCAGAAAATGGGACCTCCTGGCGGCGGGAGAATGGGACCGCCCAACGGCATGAGACGTCCTCGCAAATCCAAAGACGACCCGTCCTTTGGCGTTATGCTGCCGACAGAAGAAGGAGAGCAAAAGACAGAAAATCCGT
>JAZRTH010000726.1:0-2856 GCA_045651945.1 Thermoguttaceae bacterium | reverse complement strand
CGACGATACGCTCACCACCGCAGCGAAGTTCAAGCTGTATCAGGACACCCTCCCGGCAGACGCCAAACGAATCAAAGTCGTTCACCTGCCCAAGACGATCGACAACGACTACAAAGGCATCGACTTCACGTTCGGATATTTCTCTGCCGTTGACCTGCTGGCTACCCAGATGAGAAACCTTCTGGCAGACGCCAAGGCGACCAACTGCTACTATGTCGCCCAGCTTATGGGACGCGCAGCTGCTTGGCTTTCTTACGGCGCTTGCATTGCGGGCGAAGCCTCGCTGGTTGTTGGTTTGGAAGACATCATTCCGGAATGGTGGCTGGAAGAAGATCAGATCGACACCGCCACCGGCGAAACAATTAAAGACGCTGACGGAAACGCTCTCAAACGCAAGGTTATCAACATTCAGGCTCTGTGCGAACGCATGGCTGACACCGTCTGCGCTCGTCTGGAAGAAGGCAAGCCCTACGGCACCATCGGCGTTGCAGAAGGCATCGGCGAATACCTGCCCATGGAAGAACTCAAACGCTGCGTTTCGGAAGACGAATACAAGAACCTCAAGCCGGACACCTTCGGACATTACCCGGTCTCCCAGCTCAAGTTCTCGTCACGTCTCGGACGCATTGTCGCGGACATCGTCAACAAGCGCGTTGGCAAGAAGATCAAGTTCTCCGGTCTGCAGTTCGGATACGAAGTCCGCTGCCATCGCCCGACCGCTTTCGACATCATTCTCGGCAGCCAGCTGGGAACCGGCGCCTATCGCGCTCTGGTCGAAAAAGGCATTGACGGCGTCATGGTTTCCGTTACCGGTCAGCTGGAACTCGTCTTCCCGAAATTCGAAGACCTCATCGCGATGGAAAAACTCCGCGCCTATCAGCGCCCCATCGATCCCAACGAAGCTTTCCACCAGCTCGCCCGTTACATGGAAGCGTGGAAATAAACCTTATTGTGAAGAACGGAGTCTTCGCAGTTAGACGATAAACATGAGGAGTACGGAGCAGACGCTTCGCGCTCCTCATTGTTTTGATATAAAAGGCGTCCGTATAAGCGCCCCGGCTTGCCTAATTGCTAATTCTTCCAACTCCTCACTCCTCATTCCTAACTCAATCTCCCTCTTTTTCTCTCAAGAATTTTTTTTCCTTCTCCCCTCTTGTATTTTCATTTTCAATTAGATATATTATATAAAAAAGAACAGCAGGCGCGAAGCGTCTGGCGAATAACCCTCCTTACACCTTTTAATATCATGAGACATAATATTACCTTCCTTTTGACGTTGGCGGCGCTGACGTCGTTGTTATGGATAACAAACGTTCAGGGCGCGGAGACGTCCAACCCCAATTTGGCGCGGCGCGCGACGGCGTCGGCGTCGTCTGAGTACGCGGATTTCCATTCGGCGTCCAAGGCGATTGACGGTCAGATTGCCGCTCCCCGTTCCGGCGACGCTGGGAAAGCGTGGTGTACGCTCGGCGAGAAAGCGAAGGGAAAAGCCGACTTCACGCTGTCGTGGGACAAGCCCGTCGAGGCGTCGGAAATTGTCTATTTTGGGCGAGCGGGAGCGGGATATATTGATGAAGGGTTTAAGGACGTCGAAGTTTATCTCGACGATTCCTCAACGCCCGTTCTCAAAGCCCAGCTCCAGCCAAATGCGCTGCCGCAGCGGCTGGACTTCCCCAAAACGACGGTGAGTTCCATCACTTTGAAATTCCTGTCCGACTACGGACGTCCCAACTCCGGCGCGGCGGAAATTATGGTCTTTGCCAATCCGCTTTCGGAAACCGAACTTCACGATCTCGCGCCGTATATTTCCAACCCCAACCTGGCGCGGACGGCGACGGCGTCGGCGACGTCTGAGTATTCCAGCGACTATTCCGCCCCCAAGGCGATTGACGGTCAGATTGCAGCGCCGCATGCTGGCGATGAAGGGATAGCGTGGGCGATTAACGGCGAAAAGGCAAAGGGGAAAGCCGACTTCACTCTCAGATGGAAAGAGCCGGTTGAAGCCTCGCAGATTGTTTATTTTGGACGCGTTGGCGCGACTTATGAGGACGAAGGATTTAAGGACGTCGAGGTTTTTCTCAACGGTTCCCAAACGCCGGTTCTCAAAGCGCAGCTCAAGCCAGGCGACGGCGCTCAGCGGCTGGACATTCCCAAAACGTCTGTTACATCAATTACATTGAAGTTCCTTTCTGACTACGGACGCCCCAACTCCGGCGCGGAAGAGATTATGGTCTTTGCCCACCCCGCCTCGGACGTCCAGTTGAAAGGAGCCGTTCCCCCGAATCTGGTCGACGAGTTTGTCGAGTCCGTTCTGCCAGACGAGATTATTTTCTGCACTCGCAAACACATGCCTGAACACTGGTACGCCAATTTCGGCTACTACGCCGACAGCGTCTATCATAAACCGTATCACAACAATTCCGGCGGAGCGCTGTACGCATACAACGTCAAGACGAAGAAGCTGCGAACGATTTTTGAAGACAAAGGCGGCATGATTCGAGATCCCAACGTCCATTACGACGCCCAAAAGATTCTCTTTTCCTACTGCCCGTCCGGGAAAGACAATTACAGCCTGTACGAAATCAACATTGACGGCACAGGATTAAAGCGGATTACCGGCGCCGGGGAAGATACGCCGCTGAAACTGCCGGAAGGCGTAGCGCCCGACACGACTCCCGGCTGGCGCATGCAAGCGAAATGCAATCTCAATACCCGCGATTTCTCGCCTCCCGGCTGGGACGACTACGAAGCGACGTATCTGCCGGACGAGTCTATCGTCTTCTGCTCGACGCGCGCCAAGCGTTACGTCGGCTGCTGGCTGACCCACGTCGGCACGATTTACAAATGCAATCCGGA
>JAZRTH010000725.1:0-4244 GCA_045651945.1 Thermoguttaceae bacterium | reverse complement strand
AAGCGCGTCGCCCGCGGTCTTTTCCACCGGCAGTGACTCTCCCGTCATGGCGGACTGGTCAACGGTCGTGTCGCCGGATAGAATAACGCTGTCGACGGGAATCGTTTCGCCCGGCAGAACGCGAAGGACGTCTCCGATTTGAATCTCCTCAGCCGGAATCGTCTCTTCCTGACCGTTGACGACCCGCCGACCCTGTACCGGCGCTAGCGCGACGAGCTTCTGCAAGCCCTTTCGAGCGCGGTTGATCGTCATCTCTTCCAGCGTCTCGCCAAGTATCATAATAAAGGCGACCTCGCCGGCGGCAAAGAACTCTCCCAACGCAACGCAGGCAGCCATCGCGATTGTTACCAGCAGTTCAGACGACAAGCGCCGCTTTTCAAATAGCGTCTCGAACGCCTCGTATGCGAGGGGAAATCCGGAAATGAGCGTTGTCAGCAGCGCAGGATCGTAAACCGTCTTGACGCCGTACGTCATCATAACCAGACTGACAAGCAGAAAACAGCCGGAAACGACCGTCATTTTAAAGGACTCGCAAAATTCAGCTAATTCGTGAAGCATTGTATTTGGGGTTAGTATGTACTTATACTGGTATGGGTATTTAGTGCATAGTGCATAGTGCATAGTGCATAGGCGCAAAGCGCTCACCCATATTAATTCCTATGCACTATGCACTTCTCACGACAGCCGCGAGAACCGCTCCAGGGCTTCGGAAAAATTGGCGATGGTTTCTTCGGCGTCGCCGGCTTCGATGCCTTCCCGGACGCAGTGGGACAGGTGCCCTTGCAGGATAATCAGCCCGATGCGGTGCATTGCGCCCTTGACAGCGTTGATCTGAACGAGAACCTGCTCGCAGGGAGCGTTTTCGTCAATCATCTTTTGAATCGCGTTGAGCTGCCCGATCGCCTTATTGATTCGTACGTGCAGTTTGTCGGAATCGATACATTTATGCATAGTAAATCCCTCCCAGTGGAAAGAGGTTGACGTATTCAATCGAAAGAGAACGTTTTGTTTCCCTCTCGACTTTCCATGCCTGTATTATACCCATACGGGTATAGGTTGTCAAGAGGGGTTGAGAAGATTTTTCGTTTTTCTGGCATTTCCGTATATATCAATGATTATTGGTTAGTCAAGTTGCGAGTAACGAGTAGCGAGTTGCGAGAAACGCAAGCGCTGCACAAAATCCTCTCGCAACTCGCAACTCGCAACTCGCAACTCACTACCTCCTGGAATAGAACTTGGCGCCGGGAAGGGGTTCCAGGTATTTGTCGCAAAAGGCTTTTTTCCCAAAGACGATGCTGGATGCGGGGGCTGAAAGCGCATGAGATATCGCATGTACGACGTTTGTTGATAATAAATAAAAGGCAGCTGAGTTATATAAATTTGACAAGGCGAGATTTTGAACTGCGTTGTTATAACTTGTAACGTTAAATTTATTGCTGTCCAAAACAATCAAGCGTTGATCGATTGAAGTATTGTTGTCAATTCTGCGTTTGATGCAGAACGCGCGTTTGATTGCGATTTTTTTAAACTCTTTGATAAGATATTCCTGAATTTGCGGCGGCGCCAATTCGGGTTCAATAATATCGTTTTCATCCAATTCCCTTTTTAATTGGGAGTTTATCTGCTCAAATCGCATTGAATTTTTATCGAGGTATGAATGAACCTTTTCAATATCGCCGGAACGTAAAGCGTGTATAAAGAGGAAGTTGTTATCGTCCAGCAGAGACAAAACTGGAACTTGCTCGACGCAGTCGTCCAGTTCTTTTGCGGCATTGTCCGGATCGCTTATAGCGTTTTCCAGCGCAAGCCTCGCCCGAAATTCCGTAAAGTTTGGATAGGCGCTGACGCACTGTTTGAGCAGGTTCAGTTTTTCGTCGTTTCGCCCCGCTCTTTCCAGAGATTTAATCGCGTATACAAGATCGAGTTCGTCCATAGCGTCAACCGACGGAGGATTCTCGGTCAGCCATTGCTGGGCGTTTTTGGCGTTTTGATTCAATTCGAACGCAGCGTTATCGAGATGTAAATGCAAAAAGGCGTTCAGTTCCGATTCCAGTTCGATGACGTCGATGCCAATTCTCTCCAGCGCGTCGGCGTCAAATTGAGCAAATCGCATTGGATAGCGGCAGTTCGCCAGTTCCAATAGCTGAGCAAAAGACGGACGTTCGTCAAAGACGTTAGGAACGGACTGCAAGGCGCAAGCAATTGTCTGTTCGCAGCGCTCTTCCGGCAAGTCGTCGTGAAGACTGTCCCGAATCAGCCTGGGAATGTCGCGCTCGTTCCAGGAATCGCTTCGCATTTGCGATATTATTTTGTCGATAACGTCTGAATACGATTCGAATTTAAGGAGCGATTCAACCAAATATGCGGCTAAATAATCTTCGCCGAACGCGGTAACGACAAACTTGTTGGCGTCAAAATTCTGCTTTCGATGCATCGGGGCGATCGTTTTATCAAAAACGGGATCCCAATAACGAATCCACGGAATAACGAATCCCGTAAAGACGGCGTTAATTATTGGATACCAATTTGAAACAAACTTGCGATTACGCTTGATGTGATAAATCTCGCGCGTCAGACAGACGGTCAGCCCGCGACAGCTCAAAGCGCACAGAAGCGGATATCCCAAAATGAGAATATTGCGTCTAAAGGGCGTGAAATGATAACGGCTTGTTCCGCAGACGTTATAGTTCAGATTGATATAAATGTCGTGAATTTTCGGTCCGCTACAGGAACGAGAAACGTCGTTGACAAAATCATAAATGGGGGCGTATTTTTCCCTGTCCAGTTTGAAAAGACCTTTCAAGAAGTTCGACCTGTTACAAATTGACCTTGTACAAACCCATAACCAGCCAATCAGGAGAACTATTGCATAAAATCCCCAGGAGGCATATTGCCGATTAAATTTAAATAACAATAAATAAAGAAGATAATAGATAAAAGCGGCAACCAGAACAATTGCGATAAAAGACTGCAGTATTACCCAAAGCAGATAAATATAATAACGGATACGGTGATTGTCGTACAGATCAATCATTTTTTGAACGGACTGCCAGTCTTTCCACTTATAATTCATATATGAATCTCCGTATTATTTAATGCCGCTCTGTCTATTTTTTGGAATAGAACTTTGCGCCGGGAAGGGGTTCGAGGTATTCGTCGCAAAATTTCGTTTTGCAAGTGATGATAGAGTACGGCGTTTCGGAGAACGCTGCTGAAAGTTCCTGAACGACTTCACCCATTGAATATCGTGTAAAGAAGAAAAAAGAATTGACGCGTTCCAGGACGATAAAGCTCTGTCCAATTGCCGTCTTGTCGTTCAAAAGGCGTCTGACGTAATACGCGCGATTGACAATGCCGTATCTTTTCTTGAACGCATCAACAAGGAAATCTTTAATATCTTGCGGCAGTGGAGCCGCTTCGAGAATGTCGTTTGCGTCGAGTTTCTTTTGGGTCAGAGACGTCAGTTGTTTTACGCGTCCATTTTTCAGGTCGAGGAAGGCGTGAATCTTTTCGACGTCCCCGGAATCCATGTAATACTTTAAGAGGAAATTATTTTCGTCAAGCTGATACAGCTCCGGCGCCTGGGAGATGCAGTCTTCCAGCTCCGCTGCGGCGGCGTCCGGGTCGTCTTTGGTGTGTTCCAAAGCCAAAGCGGCGCGGAATTGCAGAAAGTTGGGGAAGGCGTTGACGCATTGCTCCAGCAGCTTCAACCGTTCCGCCTTTTGTCCGGTCTTATCAAGATAATACAGACAGTCGATCAGTTCGCTTTCGGTCATCGAGTCGACGGACGGCGGGTTCTGTTCCAACTCTTGCCGACTATGCTCCGCCTCAGCGCGAACGGTTGCAGCGTATTCGTCCAGCATCGCATGAAAATGAGCGTTGAGTTCAGAATCAAACTCGTCGTCGCGCCCGACGATTTCGTCCAGCGCGTCGGCGTTGAATTGGGCGAAGTTCATCGGATAGCGGCAGTCCGCCAGTTCCAATCTCTGAGCGAAAGACGGGTGCTCGTCAAAGACGTTGGGAACTGACTTCAGCGCGCGAGAAATCACTTGTTCGTCGCGGTTTTCCGGCAGGTCTTCGTGAAGACCGTCCCGAATCAGCTTGAGAATGTCGCACTGTTCCCAGGAATCGCTTCGCATCTGCGCCAAGAGTTCGTCCATAACGTCTGAATACTGTTCTTCCTTGAGGAGCATTTCCACCATGCACGCGGCTAAATAATCCTCGCCAAACGTTTTGACGATGTA
>JAZRTH010000724.1:0-7469 GCA_045651945.1 Thermoguttaceae bacterium | reverse complement strand
CCTCATCGTCCTGTCAAGCGCCAAAAACAACAAGCGTCATCAAAAATGACAATTATTATCGGCGTCGTTTGCGCTGTCGCCGCGGCTGTTATCGGCGTCGTTCTGTTCTTTGTATTAAACAAGTAATATGCCGCTTAACGTTCTGGACATATTAGGAGCAGCGGGTTCCGTTGCTCGACGTCTGACGAATTACGAACCCCGTCCCATGCAATTGGAGATGGCTCAGGCGGTATACGACGCTATGGACAAAAACCATCATCTGATGGTTGAAGCGGGAACAGGCGTCGGCAAGAGCTTTGCGTATCTTGTCCCGGCAATGCTCAAGATTTCGGACAACCGCGAAAAGCGAGGCTTGTTCGAGGATATGCCGACGGACGACGACCGGCTGCGCGTGGTCGTAGCAACGCATACAATTCATTTACAGGAACAGCTCGATCAGAAAGACATTCCTTTTTTACAGAGCGTTTTTCCAGACGAATTCTCCGTCGTTCTGGTTAAAGGGCGATCCAACTACGTCTGCAAGCGACGCCTTGCCAACGCGGTCCAGCAGGCGCATTCGCTTTTTTCCTCTGCAGAGGAAATTTACGAAACGGACAGGGTTTTTCAGTGGGCGCAAAAGACCGGCGACGGTTCCAAACAGGGGCTTAACCCCGTTCCCGCCAGAACGGTTTGGGAAGAAATCTGCTGCGAACAGGGCAACTGTCTGGGCAAGAACTGCCAGTACAACAAAGACTGCTTCTATCAAAAGGCGCGCCGCCGCGTGTTCAACGCCGATATTTTAATCGTCAACCACGCTCTGTTTTTCAGCGACCTGTCCGTTAGAATGGAAGACGGTCAGCTTCTGCCGAAATACACAACCGTTATCTTTGACGAAGCCCATACGATTGAAGACGTCGCCGGCGAACATCTGGGTCTGTCCGTTTCCAATGCGGGAATTATGTACATGCTGGGGCGTCTACTCAACGAAAACGGACGCAAAGGCGTTCTGGCGCCGACGGCGTTCAAGTCGTTACATCCGCTGGTTCAAAACTGCCGGACGGAATGCAAACGGTTCTTCCTGGCAATCGAGAACTGGCTGGACGAACGCCCCAAAAGTAACGGGAGAATTCGCGAGCCGAACCTGTTTCCCCACGACTTGTCAGACGCCCTGATGGAGCTTTCCATTCAGCTGACTGCGGCGGTTGGAATGGCTCCGACGATGGACATGGGACAGGAACTCGTCTCCGCTCATCAAAAAATGGAGTCGCTGGCTGTTACAGTCAGTTCATGGAACAAGCAAAGCATGGACAGCCCGTCCGTGTTCTGGATTGACAATCACACAACCCAGCGCGGACGATATTTCGAACTCGTCGCCGCCCCGATTGACGTCGGCGCTACGCTCGATAAAGAGCTGTTCCAGAAAACGCCGTCCGTTATTTTAACCAGCGCGACGCTGAGTACAAGTGGTAAGTCTTCAGTGGTAAGTAGTAAGGACGCAAGCGGAATTCATACTTACCACTTACCACTAACCACTAACCACCCAGCGCTCCATCACTTCCAGTCCCGCGTCGGTCTCACCCGCGCCCAGTCGCTGATTTTAGGCAGTCCATTTGACTTCAAAAAGCAGGTGAAGTTGATAATAGCGTCACACATGCCAGACCCGTCGCTGGAAAAAGACCGCTTTGAGTCCATGCTTCCAGACCGAATCGCCTATTATCTGGAACAGACGCAGGGGTCGGCGTTCGTTCTGTTTACCAGTTACGGGCTGCTTCGCCGCTGCGCGGACGCCTTGCGCAGCTGGCTGATCGACCATTCCATGACGCTTTTTCAGCAGGGGGAAGGCATGCAGCGCTCGGATATGGTAAACGGATTCAAGACGACGCCGAATTCCGTTCTCTTTGGCGCGGACAGTTTCTGGCAGGGCGTTGACGTCCCCGGCGCGGCTCTGCAAAACGTGATTATTACAAAGCTCCCGTTCCAGGTGCCTGACCGTCCGCTGATTGAAGCGAGAATGGAAGCGATTGAACAGCGCGGCGGAAAACCCTTCTTCGAATACCAGATTCCAGAGGCGATTATCAAATTCAAACAGGGATTCGGTCGGCTCATTCGCTCTCAACGCGACACCGGGCAAGTCGTCATTTTAGACCCCCGCGTCGAAACGAAACGCTACGGCAGACAATTCCTCAACGCCCTCCCGGAGTGCAGCATATATTATAATTAGGCGAGCCGGGGTGCGTAGGCCCCCGGACGTCGAGGCGCAAGCAATACCCTCGGGGGAGCGCTTGCGACGGGGAATGCGGCGGCTTGACGCCGTCTTGTCCAATGACCCGCGAAAAAACTTGTTCAGCCCGGTTCGCGGGCGTGTCGCCCGCCTTGAAAAAACTTTCGGTCGCCATCAAGCTGTCGACCTTTTTAGTGAAGTTTTTTCAAGTTTAATTAAGAGGGGAAAACCTTTTTTGAAAAAAAGGTTCTTCCCCTCAAACTCCCCTTTACAAAAAACTTTAGTAAGGGGAGAATATAAAGTAAGAACGTCGTAAACCAATCGGCGCTAATCTGTTTAATCCGTAAAATCCGTGTGCTGACTGACCTGCGAAAACTTTACCAAAACCATGACGTCACAATTTGATATACAACTGTCGTTAGAAAGCGATTTTCAAACCCTTATAGCCGCCGCAGACCGCGTTCGGCGCGAGAACGTCGGAGACGAGGTTCATTTACGCGGTCTGATTGAACTGTCCAACTTCTGCCGATGTCGGTGCGGGTACTGTGGAATCAACGCGGATAACAAATCTGTAACACGGTACCGTCTTACGGAAGAAGACGTTCAGCAGTCCGTCCCTCTGGCGATTCAGTTTGGATACGGCACGATCGTCTTTCAGGCGGGCGAAGACCTGGGGCTGACCGAAGACTTTATCGCTCGACAGGTGGAATGGATTAAATCCCTGCCGACGCCGTGGGGCGCTCCGCTGGCTGTTACGCTTTCTCTGGGACAGCGGACGGCGGCGGAATACAAGCGATGGCGCAACGCCGGCGCGAATCGATGTCTGATTCGTTTTGAGACCTCGTCTGAAAAGCTCTTTGCTCAATGGCATCCCCACGACCCGGACGGGCAGAAACGACGATTGAACTTTCTGTATGAACTCCGCGACCTGGGATACGAAATCGGAACGGGATTCCTTATCGGCGCGCCGGGACAGACGCCGGACGACTGGCGCAACGATCTGGAAACGATCCGAACCCTTCAGCCGGACATGATCGGCATCGGGCCGTACCTGCCGCACCCGCAAACCGCTCTCGGTCAGGCGCCGGAAAACGAACTCGTCCCGCCGACAAAGCAGAACGTTCTCCGAACGCTGGCTCTGTGCCGGCTTCTGTGCCCCAAAGCCAACATTCCCAGCACAACGGCTCTGGCGGCTCTGGATAAAACCCACGGACACGAAGACGGTCTGTGCTGCGGCGCGAACGTTATCATGCCCAACCTGACGCCGGGAAAGTACAGGCGCCTTTATGAAATCTACCCGGCAAAAGGCTCTACGGCAGAAGAAGCGGAACGATTCGACGCGATTCTAAAAGCGAGAATTCAGTCGCTCGGCCGCGTTGTCGGACGAGGTCCGGGGAATAGTCTGCAGTATACAAATTAGCAATTATCAATTAGCAATTTGCAATTGACGCAAGCGCTCCTCAAAGTTTCATCGTAACATTTTTTTCGCTTGCTTCGTTCACACCCACGGGTTAACACCCGTGGCTCGCCTAAGCTTTCATTTGTCGCCGCGTTCTTTGAGCCAATCAGCGATGTTTTGTAAGCCGTTTTCTTTAGCGAATTGCAGGGGCGTCTTTCCTTCTTTGTCTTTTGCGTTGACGTCGGCGCCGCGTTCCACAAGCCATTGGGTTAGGTTCAGATCTCCGGACAGAACCGCAAGATGTAAAATCGTCCAGCCGTCTTTGTCTTGGACGTTGATATTCGCCCCATGCTCGACCAGGCACTGAACCTGTTTTGGGTCTGGACCGAGGTAGTAAAAACTGTCGGACAGCAAGACGGGTCTGCCGTTTTTGTCTTTGGCGTTGACGTCCAGACCCTGTTTGAGCAGCCACTCAACCAGTTCTAAATTGCCGCTTTCAACGGCGTCGTGTAACACAGTTCTGTCGTTTTTGTCCTTCGTTTTGACGTCGGCGCTGCGTCGAGTCAGCCACTGGACCAGTTCCAGATTTCCGCTTTGAGCGGCGAAATGCAAGACGGTTTTTGCGTCGTCGTTTTTGGCGTTGACGTCCGCGCCTCGTCCGACCAGCCGTTGAACCAGCTTCAAACATCCGCTTTCGGCGGCGACATGCAGGGGCGTCGCTCCCCATTTGTCTTTGGCGTTGACGTCCAGTCCCTGATCCGTCAGCCAGTCAACCAGATTCAGAATTTTGTCTTCTTCAGAAGGGTAATGCAGCGATAAATCGAGAGCGTAATGCAAAGCGGTCTGACCGATAACGTCTTTTGCTTTTAAATCCGCTCCCCGTGTTGAGAGCCATTGAATCAATTCCAGTTTATCGAAATGCGTGGCGAAAAGCAAAGGCGTCCGTCCTTCGTTGTCTTTCGCGTTGACGTCCGCGCCGCGTTGAGCCAGCAGCTGAGCGAGTTTCAGATCTCCCCGATGGACGGCTAAATGCAGCGGCGTCCGTCCCAACTCGTTTTTGGAGTTGACGTCTGCGCCGCTATCGAGCAGCTTTGTGACGTCGTCCAAAGAGCCGTTCTCGACGGCGGAAAGAAGAGCGCTGTTTTGACTTGCGGTTTGACCGTCAGAATTCTCCGCTCCATAGCAGACGCCGACAAAGCTTGCCAACAGAAGCAGAACAACGCTCAAAACAAAACGACGATTTATCATAGAACGTCCTCGGATTGTTAAACGAATATAACTGGAAAACTATTGAAATATTATAGTTAAAATCAGATATTTTGGAATAGGGTTAGAAACCTACTGCCTACTGCCTATTGCCTACTGCCTCTATTTTCCTCTTGCGTTATCTGCCAAAAATTGCTAAACTGCGACGGGGTACTATATATTATATAGAAATTCAACATGGCAAATCGTTTCCCGTCCTGCCGACTTTCGATAACGCTCGCGCTGATTTTGGCGCTGACAGCGTTCGGCGTCGTTGGCTGTATGGGACCGAAATCTCTGCTTCGGGAGAATAATAAGTCGTCGCTGATGCAGGCGGAATCGACTCGGGAGTTGTCGCTTACAGACGATATTCTCAGCGATCGAACCATGACTATTCTCCGCACCTGCGACTGGGCGAAAAAAGTCAGAACCAATCGCCAGCAGGTTATCGACGAAATCGAGCCGTTCGTTCAGTCCTCGACGGAATCGCAGCTGCTTTTCACAGTATCGGAATTGTGTTACAAAGAAGGGCGGAAGCTCGAGCTGGAACGGAAGTACCCCCAGGCGATGCGTCTGTACGTGCAGTGCCTTGTGTATACGTACCGGTTTCTGTTTGAAGCCCGATTTGAAACGGCGCGAAACGCCTATTCGCCGGACTTCCACAACATGTGCATTCTGTACAACGCTTCTTCAGACAGAATTCTTCGTTTGATTCAGCAGCAACTCCAGGATCAGGCGCAGACAAAGCATTCGCTGCCGTATCAGCCGGAACTGCAGTACGTTCTCAACGGGGGAGAAGAAGCGCTCAATATTGAGATGGTAATCAAAACCCACGACCTGAAGCCGGAGGACGTCAGCGACATTCAGTTTGCTTCGGATTTCGATCTTAACGGGACGGTAAACCGGTATCGTCAGCACGGGTTGGGCGAACCGATGATGATTCTCAACCGGTACGACGTCAACAGCCCGGCGAGCAAATACACGCCTATTCGGCAGTTCTCAGTGGCAACGGCTCTGATTCGTCCGAACATGGATGCGTTCGACAACGAAGGCGACTCGCTGATGGAAGGCTCGGAATCGGAAACGCACTTGACCATCGAGTTTTACGACCCGGTTGAAAAGGCGTCGGTTGAAATCCAGGAAAAGAAGGTTCCTCTGGAAAGCGATTGGACGACGGCGTTGGTTGCGTCGATGGATAAAATAAATACGGACGACGTCGCGTCAATTGGTCTGCTGACGCCGGACAAACTCCTGGACGTCATTCCCGGTTCAAGTCGCACGGTCAAGGGCTTTTACATGACTCAGAAGTACGACCCGAACAAGATTCCCGTTATTATGGTTCACGGCTTGGCGTCGTCACAGGTTACGTGGCTGGACATGTTCAATACTCTGAGAATCATTCCGGAAATCCGCGACCGGTATCAGTTCTGGTTCTACCTGTATCCCAACGGACAGCCGTTCTGGGTGTCAGCGGCGCAGTTCAGAGCGGACTTGGCGGAAATTCGTCAGACGCTTGACCCAGACCATGCCAATCCGGTATTCGATCAGATTGTTCTGATCGGACATTCGATGGGCGGGCTGGTTTCGAGAATGCAGACCATCGACAGCGGCGACCATCTGTGGAATCTGGTCAGCAGAGATTCCATCGACAACCTCAACGGCTCGCCGGAACTGAAAGCGAAGCTTGGAAGCTGGTTCAAGTTTACGTACAACACGTCGATCCATCGGGTGATTTACATTGCTACGCCTCAGCGCGGCAGCGCAATGGCGAACCTCACCACCCGGTCGCTGGGCAAGGCGTTAATTACCAAAAGCGCCGATATTAAAGAGACGTTTAAGGAACTCGTAAAGATTCGGGATAAAGATATCGGCGCGACGTCGTTTATTTACTCGCATACGACCAGCGTCGATTCGCTATGGTCGTATTCGCCTATTTTCCCGGCGATGGAGAAGTGTATTAAATCGCCTTACGTAAAGTACCATTCGATTATCGGTCAGATATCGGACAAAACCCAACGAAGCGACGGCGTCGTTGCGTACCGTTCGTCACATCTGGACGGCGTCGAAAGCGAACTTGTCGTCGAAAGCTCTCATACGGAAATCACGCATTGCCCCGCCACGATCGTCGAAGTCGGACGCATTCTTATTGAGAATATGGAAACGTACCGGTGAGAGAGGCAGTAGGCAGTAGTTTTTTGTCGCCCGCCTTGAAAAAACTTTCGGTCGCCAGCAAGCTGGCTCCCTGTTAGGGAAGTTTTTACAAGTTGAAATAAAAAGAGGGGAAAACTTTTTTTGAAAAAAAAGGTTCTTCCCCTCAAACTCCCCTTAACAAAAAACTTTAGTAAGGGGAGAATAACTTAGTATTAGCAATAATCAAAGCGACCAACGGGAGCGGTTTTTGGCAGGCGCGCGGTAGCGCGGATTGGGAGCGGCGCCTCGCCGCCGTCTAATCCGTAAAATCCGTGTGCGGACGACCTGCTATGGATTTACGTCTCGCCCCTATTTTCCGAACGTGAACTCGTCGCCGTTGAAGTCAACGGTAAGCGTACTGTCTTCCGGGAACGACCCCTTGAGCAGTTCGACCGCCATCGGGTTTTCAATCTGCTGACGAATAACTCGTTTGAG
>JAZRTH010000723.1:0-5009 GCA_045651945.1 Thermoguttaceae bacterium | reverse complement strand
TGGCTAGCGGGCTGACTCGAAATCAGTTGCCGGGAAACCGGTTGTGGGTTCGAATCCCATGTCCTCCGTTTTCTCACAACTTTTTCTTTGCTAATATATTCTTTAGATAACGCCTCGCGTCTTTGTTATTTCAGATTGTCTCTCGCAACTCGCTGCCCCGCAACTATAAAAAAACAGCTCTGTATCCTGGATGGAACGATACAGAAGCTGTTTTAACCAAGGAGAGTGTTAACGATGGGATGAATTGTGGAATTAGAAGTTGAGCACAACATCCATTCCAAAGGTGAACTGGTTGTTCTTGTCGCCGAAGAACTTGAGCGGGCCGTCCAGGTCTGACCAGTCCCAACGAACTTCCGGTCGAACTGTGCACCAGTAAGTCGGTTTCCAGTTGACGCCCAGGGTGATGTCGTAGACGTTATAGGAAGTGTCGTTAAATACCTTGGAGTACACGATGCGTCCGCACTGCGGGTTGTCTTTGAACCATTCGAATCGGAATCCGGCAGTAACGGTGTCTGTGCAGCGGACATACCAGCTGTTGGTGATTCCAGTCCAGACGCTGGTGTCAACGTTTGTTCTGGGGAAGTCGCCCTTGTTACCCCAGCCGTAGACGAATTCCAGGCTGGTAGCCAACCAGGAGTTCAATCTCCATTCCGTCAGCCAGCTGAGAACTGTAACGTTGAAGCTTTCGTTCTGTACATTGGAGAAGCGATTCGGCTTGTACGTCCACGTTTCATTTCCGGAATGAACCATGAACTGAGTTGCCAGCGTATTGCAGGCGTCTTTCCATCGAACGCCGCCGTACCCGGAAAGACCGCCTTCTTTGGTGGAAACGCGGTTCCAACCCAGATCAACGCCGCCGAAAACAGACAGTCCATGGCAGCCGCCGAACGTAACTTCAACGCCGGTAAGCGTTGTCGGCATTCCATAGTAGCTTGCATAGTTGTGAGAATAGAAGAAATTCTCAACAGCCATCGGCGATTCCATGCTCATGCCGGAATAATAATGACCAGCTTTGATTTTGACGCCAGTCATAACGGGCATGTACATTTCCACGTATGCTTGCGGAATAGATAAGCCGTACTCGGCAACGTCCTGAGCCAAGTGGCGGTGGCCATCGGCATTCCAGTGATTAACGCGGCCTTCCGGTCCGTTGATGGTTGTCAAATAACCAACGTTGCTGGCTTCAAATCCGTATGCTTGAGTGTAATAGTAGTCAGTTCCAAAGAAAACGTCAACGCGACCGCCCCAGCTGCAATTCATACCGTCTTCTGCAACTTTGCGTTCCAAAGCCATATAGACCTGATTCATCTGATATGCGTTATACATATCATTGTACGCTTGAGGGGCGTAGGTGTCGTCAATACGACCAGAACCGTAAGTGATGCCCTGATCTGCCCACGCTTTGAATCGCCATTCGCCGGGACCCCAGAATTGGTCGCAGGTAGAGATTTTATTCCAGCCGCCTGCGCGGTCCCGAACTACGCTTTGCGCCATAGTATAAAAATCGTTTGTAGAAACTGCGTTGTTTCCATCTACTTGTGGAACCGCTGCAGTTTCTCCTATAGGTCCTTGAACCGGAGCGTAATACTGCGCCTTTGCAAAACCGGATAAAATAGCAATGCAAACAGCAATTAGCAAAACTCTCGGGAATAATCTCGTATTTTTCATACCAATTACCTCTATTAGGGGAGGAAATCATGACTATAATATGTTAGTATATCTCCAGTAATAATTAGCCTATTACAGTCTACTTTCTCTCTATCGGCTTTTTTCTCTTCTTCCTATTAGTATTTTTTTCGCATTTTGTTAAAAATATCCTCAGAGAACGTCATACTATATAAAAGCAAAGATTATAAAATTATAAAATACCAGAAAGAAATGTAAAATAAGACGACGATTTTAAAAATGATAATGCCAAATACTGTCATTTCTGTATATAACAGTATTTTCAAACAAATTTATAAAGAATTGATGTTTAGAATAATACAAAGTAAATTTAATAATAAACTTTGTCCCAAACGTATGCCGCGACCGCGGAAAAAATAATTAAAGGAATCCATGCCGCTACGGCGGGCGAGAGCAGCTGATCGGCTTCGCCTGCCAAAGCGCTGGACATGTTAATAATGATCCAGGTGGTTCCCCACCAAATAGCTGCTTTAAGAAGGATGATCAGCAGTCGATTGTCGTTTGCCAGAATAAACGACATCCCGACAAATATAATGCAAAAATCAACAAATGGCCTCAAAATGCGCTTGTGAATAATAATAGAAGCGTCGGTTCTCTGATTTAAAGGCATTCGTTCCATGATTCTCTGCAGTTCAGAAATGGATGAATACTCCAGCAATTCGGAATTGAGAGTTAAATCTTCAACTTCAATTCCGCTTTTAAGAAAGCACTCGCCTTTTTTTAACCATGGATTGTTTAATGGGGTAATCAGCGACGGTTTATTATTGATCATCAGAGAGCTTTGGTCATCCAGGCATTTATTTGCAACAACGTTTTTCAGCAAATATCCGGCAGGTCGAGTCGGGGTTGCGCCGTTGCCCAGTATAGCAGGTTTCCAGATGGCTTCATCCGCGCTGATAGTCTGTCCGTAATCATTCAGAATTAACGGCATGTTGAATACCGGCTTGATAATGCTTTTACTGGTAAGGTCAAGAGCTTCGCCAGTAATATATACCGCCGTCAAAGGATCAGTTTTGGGTTCGACGCGGGCTTTATCCCGTTCGAAAAATGAATTTATATCGCAGCCGATAATGGAACGCTGAACTGGCAAAACAAATTCCCGGCAAAATGCGAAAAATACAATCAGGACTATTGCAGCCACAAATATCATATACGCAGCCCGAACCCGACGAATTCCCATGCAGGCAAGAGCAATGGTTTCATTGCGTTTTATCATCTGATTTATCAGAACGATACTGGGAACAATGACGCATACAGTTAGCAACGCATCAAACAGAGCCAGAAGACGAGGCATATAGTATTGAAACAACGCAACTGCAATTGGAATATTATGTTGTTGGCATTTTTGAACGAAAACGTCCGCGCTATTGAGAAAATCCATCAGGATGTAAAATGAGGAAATCAATAGCGTCGACATGAAAACAATAAGAAGAAACTGCCGAAGAACAAACCAGTCTATGCTTCCAGGATGAAGCATCGAGTGCAGCGTACGAGACGATTCATCCAGATTGTCATGAGATTTCGCGTTAAAATTTCGCTTGCGCTGTGTTAAAGCGTCGTTATCAGAGACAGGCTGGTATTGAGTTGATTGTTGAGACATATTGAATAATATAGGGCGTGTCGATATTTATTGCAATTGCTATATAATACAGCAATAATACTAGCGTTTTTTTCTCTATTTGACTATACCGTTTTTCATTTTTTTATAAGATTCTTCTCAAAGCTACTCTATATTTCGTGCAAACTGTCTATTTTAACTTTAAACAGTGGGATAATTTAAGATTTTTCCATTTTTTTTCTAAAACAGGATTGATTTTAAATATATTTCAGGTATGATAATACATAATAAAGCATGTTAATTTAGTTTGAGGGCTATGCTGTTTTAGTTTTGGTCAATTATCAGAACTCAAACAGCAGCGCCGCTCAAATAACACGAATAAGGGAACCGTCAAAAGAGAGGACAACATTTTAAAGTCAGTTCCCTTTAAGTTAGCTATGACCGATAACAAATATAACCTGCCTGCTATAGAATCTTCATATATCCAACTGGGGGAAATTGGACATTGGAGTTTTGTTGTTCGTCCTGTATATGAGGAGGATAACTTTACACTTTTTGCCAATTCGCTGGATGAGCTGGATCGCGCTTTTGAAGACCAGCTTACTGAAGATGAAACATATCATGTTATCTATCGCCTCTCTTTATTTCTTGCCGATATTTCTCAGGAAGACGAGTTTATAGAAGTCCTTAAAAAACATTACGGAGACGACTGTCCGATTTTCGAGATTATTCCCCAGGCGCCTGTAACGGGCGCGGCGTACGCCATCGAGGCGTGTGGGCTTTCCGCTTCCAGTTCAGACAAGATTTCGGTCAAGCGAACGTCGGATCAGGTTTCAACGGTTTCTTATTCCGGTCTGGATTGGACGCACGTCGTCAACTGTCGTCCGACGGTTTCAGACGAACTGGTTTATCCGAAGTCTTATTCCTGCTTTGAAGAACTCCAAAAGCAGTTTAATCAGCTCGACATCTCTTTTGAAGACGTTATCCGAATCTGGATTTATCTGGGCGACATCGTCGGACCGGAAGGGGAAACGCAGCGATACAAAGAGCTTAACCGCGCCAGAACAGACTTTTTTGGCGATATGAGGTTCTGCAGGAAATACCCCATCGATTCGTCAGACTTCGACGCTTATCCTGCCAGCACCGGCATCGGTTCCGACGGGAAAAACGTGATTCTTGCCGGGCTGTCGATTCATTCCAACTCGCCAAATCTGGTTGCCGCTCCGTTGGAAAATCCGCAGCAAACCAGCGCTTTCAATTACGGAAAGACGTACAGCCCGCAAAGCCCCAAATTCGCTCGCGCGCTGGGCGTAGAGTACGACGACGGCGGCGTGATTTTCATTTCGGGAACCGCCAGCATTATAGATTCGGAAAGCCGCTTTATAGACAAACCGGCGCGTCAGGCAATGTGTACGTTAGACAACATCGCCTGTTTAATCGACAGAACGAACTGTCGAGAACACGGCTTTGACCGTCTGGGCGCGGAATTAAATCAACTCGCTTTTTTGCGGGTCTATATCAAACGTCCGGAAGACTACGAAGTCATTGCCGAGGTCTGCCGCAGACGCTGCGGCGACAGCGTTCCGATGGTCTTTACTGTTACAGACGTCTGCCGACCGGAACTGCTGGTCGAAATGGAAGGAATTGTCTATACGAAGAAATAGCTGCTCCTGAGAAACAAAACAACGGGTGTACACAAATTTTTCTTGCGAAGAAAGATAAAGTTGGAATCTTGAATCGCGTCCCGAAGGGACGGAACCCCTGT
>JAZRTH010000722.1:0-3568 GCA_045651945.1 Thermoguttaceae bacterium | reverse complement strand
GGGCAAGGGTCGAATTATTACATCCGGCTGGCGCTTGACGTGTTATTCCGATAAAAACAACGCCTTTTACGACAATTTGACGAAATTCACGTCGAACGTTTTGAACTATCTCCAAACGCCGTCGACGTGGATTGAATTGACGCCGTACAATCCCAACGCGGCGTTAAACGAAAAACAGTTGGCGGCGATGGAACGGGATTTTGAGTACGAGTGCGAATCGCTCAAACTGGCGATTAACGATTTAATCGAATCGTATCCTCAAGAGTACGTCAACGGGCAGAGTTATCTTGACCAACTGGCGGAGTTGGAAAAGGATTCTGCAACGGTCGCCCCGGACGTTCTGTTTGACCGTCTTGACGCCCTAAAACGCAAGGCGCTGCTGGAAAACCCGCTGCTGAAAAACGTCAAGTCAATTCTGGCGATTCGACGCACCGCCGGGAATTTGGGGCTGCCGTCCAACTGGGCGAGCAATTCCAGCCTCCGTCACACCGGATACGACAACGATATTATCTCCATTCCGCTTTCCCTGCAAGTTCCCAAACAGGATGACGTCAAAACGGTTTATCGTCCGCAAAGCAACGAGTACGTTGGCGAACTGGACTTACATTTCAACGCTGACCGTTTGATGTTCTCCAAACCGCACTTGCTCAAAGACGGAGGGAACGATCGCTGGCAGCTGTTTGAAATCCCGTTGACAGACGACGCGCTTTCCGGACAGGGAACCGTGGAAGCCCGAAAAATCCAGACGATTGACCATGCCGACGTCGACAATTACGACGCTTGCTATCTTCCCGACGGGAGAATCATCTTTACGTCAACCGCGCCGATGATTGGCGTTCCGTGCGTTCGCGGGTCGTCTCATGTTACAAATACGTACGTTCGCTATCAAGACGGGCGGGCTCGTCAGCTGACCTTTGATCAGGAACACAACTGGAACCCGACTGTCATGCCCAACGGGCGGATTATGTATCTGCGCTGGGAATACACCGATACGCCGCACGCGTTTTATCGGCTCATGTTTACCATGAATCCGGACGGGACAAATCAAGTGAGCTATTACGGGAGCAACTCGTACTGGCCCAACAGCATGTTTAACGCCAAGCCTACGCCGGGAAATGCCAACCGATTTTACGCGGTTGTCGTTGGACATCACGACGTCAACCGCGCCGGGGAACTGGTTCTGTTTGATACGTCGATAAGCGATTTCGAGGCGGACGGCGCAGTTCAGAAAATCGGTCAGCGAGGGAAGAAGGTGGAGCCGATTATCAAAGACGGTTTGACCGGCGCGTCCTGGCCGAAGTTTCTGCACCCGTCGCCGTTGTCGGATAAATACGTTATTGTATCGTGCAAGCCGTCGCCGTTGTCAAAATGGGGCGTCTATCTGGTTGACGTTTTCGATAACTTTGTTTTGCTCTACGAACAACCCGGCTACGCGATTTTAGAACCCATTCCGCTGCAGAAAACCCCGATTCCGCCGGCAATTGTCGACAGAACCAATCCGGAAAGCAAGACGGCGACCGTGTTTCTGGCTGACATCTATACGGGTCCCGGATTGAAGGGAATTCGCCGCGGGGAAGTCAAAAAGCTGAGAGTATTCACGTATAATTATTCGTATCACGGCATGGGCGGGCAGTACGACCGCGTTGGGCTGGACGGTCCGTGGGACATTCGCTCGGTTTTGGGAACCGTCCCGGTAGAAGAGGACGGCTCGGCTCATTTCACCGTTCCCGCCAACGTCCCGATAGCGCTCCAGCCGCTGGACGAGAACGGCGCGGCGTTACAACTCATGCGGTCGTGGTTCACCGCCATGCCGGGCGAAGTCGTGTCGTGCATCGGGTGTCATCAAAACAACAACCTCGCTCCCGTTCGACAAAGAACGATTGCCGGGAACCGTCCAGCATCTAAAATCAAGCCGTTTTACGGACCGGATCGCGGCTTCTCGTTCCGAAGAGAAGTTCAGCCGATTCTGGACAAGTATTGCGTTGGATGTCACGCCGAGAACCGCGACGCAGCCAATCCGGCGCTGGCAGACGTCCCGGAAACGTTCTCGCTGGAGAATACGGACGACATCCCTCTCGTAGCAGGAAACGCCATGTACAACAACGGCGGGCGATTTTCAAAGTCGTATATGAATTTGCGCCGATTCGTCCGCGGGCATACGATAGAGTCGGACGCTCACCTGCTTTCGCCCCGGGAATTCCACGTTTCAACAACGCGTCTGTTCCAAACGTTGAGAAACGACCCCGCCGGGCATTACGGCGTAACAGATATGCTTTCCCCTCAAGATTGGGACGTTTTGACGACCTGGGTCGATATGAATACGCCTTTCCACGGGACGTGGATTGAAGTCAGCGGACATCAGCGCACTGACCGTCAGGCGCAGTTGAGAGAAGAGCTACGGGAAATGTACAGCGACCTGGTTCAAGATCAGGAAGGAATTTTCAATCCGTACGTTCCTGGAGCCGTTAAGCCCGTTCTTCCTCCAAAAGACAAAATCGACGCCGGACTCAAAGCGCGATCTGCCAGTCAGCCAACGCCGACAATTGCGCTGAACGAACCGTTTGACAGTCAGAAAACCAAAACGGTAACGCTGCCCAACGGCGAGACAATCGAGTTCGTCTATGTACCTAAAGGGACTCTCAACGGTCAGCCGACAGGCGGGTTCTGGATTAGCAAAACGGAAATAACCAACGCTCAATTCCACGCCTTTGACCCGAAACACGACAGCCGATACGAGTTTGGAGATTTCCTTGTATTCAGCCTGCTTGACCGCGGTTTTCAGACTGACGGACCCGATCAACCGGTTGTTCGCGTATCGTGTCAGGAGGCGGAACAGTTTTGTCAGTGGCTTTCTCAGCAGTTTGAAAAAGATAACGGCTCTTATTCTCTTCCGACGGACGTGCAGTGGACGTACGCCGCCCGAGCAGGTTCGACTAATCCGAAATTTTACTACGGTAAAACTGACGACGATTTCAGTTCCTTTGCCAACCTGTCGGACGTAACGAATTACGTCATGCCGACGTTCGCTCCGTGGAGTCTGCCGTCAGACGCAGTAGAACCCTGGCGACCGGCAGACGCGCGGTTTAACGATTCCGTTCACGCGACAGCGAACGTCGGGTCGTATAAGCCCAACGCCTGGGGACTGTACGACGTCCACGGCAACGCGGCGGAATGGCTCAACTGTGACGGCGACGCGGCTTTGGCGGCTGGCGGCTCGTTTAACTCTCGACCGTCTGAAAGCGCGTTCGATTCCCGGATCCCGTACCCGAAAAACCAGCCGGTCTACGACGTCGGATTCAGAATTATTTTGAAATGACGATAGGCGAGCCGGGGTGCGTAAGCCCCCGGAAAAAGCTCACGCAAAGTTCGCAAAGTTCGCAAAGTAATTTAAACGGACGCGAAGCGTTCATCTGGAACCGCTTTAGCGGTTCAATGTTTCTAGCCGTGGGTGAAACCCACGGAAAGGGGAACAAACAAAAAAGATCATCGTCAAAAAACCATTTCCTTTTGCCCTCTGCACGAGGGCGAAAGGAAAAGGAAGTGAAACGGTGGGCGGACGAAGACCGCT
>JAZRTH010000721.1:0-1073 GCA_045651945.1 Thermoguttaceae bacterium | reverse complement strand
TTCAGCGTCAGCGTTCCCGCGCCGGTTTTGTAAAACGCGCCGGAGCCGGACATTGTATAAGCATACGTTTTCGCCGCAGACAGCTGGAACTCAACGCCGTCAGCCCCAATAGCAATGTTAGCGGAAGGAAGCGTGGCGTCTGTATAAACAACCGGGTCAGCAAAACTGACGCTGGCAAACAGAACCAACGCAACCCAGGCGGACGCTAAAACGCGGGCGGAGGCAATATTCAAATTTGAACGATTAACCATAATACTCATATTAATTAATAGGAATATCAATTGTTTATGAACGCTCTAGCGTCAAAATGAATGGCGCGAATAGAGCGTTCGAGTTTAACTGTTTATTTTCTTTTTCGCCAGTACATCAGACCAGCAGCGCCGAGAACCAGCAACGCCCACGTTGACGGTTCCGGGACGCCAGAGCCGGGGTCTGGTCTAGGTCCGGGACCGGGGTCAGCGCCAAGACCTATCAGATAAAGTCCGTCGGATCTGCCATCCAGACTGAACAGGTCAGTATTTGTACCCAGCCACGACGAAATGTTGTCTACGGAAGTAAAATCAGCGCCAGAGACAAGCTTGTATCCGGTCTCGTTGACATCCAAACCCGCCGCCCAGAGGGAAGCGTCGTCGTTTTCGAAGCACAACTGAACCATAGACGCGCCGGCAGTAAACGCGAAATCAGTGTCGTCGCCGTTGACAATATTCAATACGTCAAACACGCCTTCACCATCGTCATAGGCAGAGAATTCAAATAACGCCTTGCCCGAGTCCGTAATAACGACGTTGCCTGATATGTTCGTCGTTCCAACGGAGTTACCCGGCGAGAAAACGCCGTTACTAACGGTAATATTGCCGTTCATTGATCCCTTGAAATCCAGACGCCCTTCGGTCATAGCCAGGTTGCTTGCGTTAAAGGAGTTCTCCGCAGCGTCAAATTGCAGAGTACCCGCGCCGGATTTAACAATCTGTCCGGTACTGGAAATCGCGTTTGCGGCGGAAAGTTCCAGCTTTTTATCGCTTGTAACGTTGAATTCCAGCGTTGCGCCATCGCCGACGGTTATTGGACCGTTA
>JAZRTH010000720.1:0-1751 GCA_045651945.1 Thermoguttaceae bacterium | reverse complement strand
AAAAAATGAGATGATTATGCGGGAGGAAGCTGTGAAAATTTGGAGCAGTTTTGGAGTGCGACGGCTTGCCGTCGCTTTTAAACTTGACGGTTTCTTTTTTTCTGTAGCGAGCTGCGCTCGCCGGTTTGAGCAATTCTATTTATTAAAAAAGCGAGAGTTCCGCTAACGCTTCCCTCTCGCACTCCGAAAAATGTCACGCTTGCGTAGCTCCTCACTCCTCACTCCTAATTCCTAACTCGCTTACGAAGGAATAATACGACAACGCCGAGAACGAGCAGCGCCCAGGTCGACGGTTCCGGAACGACGTTGGCGTCTACGTACGCGGAAAGAATGCCGGTCGATGGATCGTAACCGATGCCCGCAAGATACGACGGATACGAAAGATTCGCGAGATCGAATGTATCAATCCCTGCAGGAAGCTGAAAACTGAGCTGCTGACTTGGTACAGGCGAGGCTCCGTCTGCTAACGCCAGAGTAATAAATGACCCCTCTTCGAATCTTGTCTCTCCTGAAACCAGAAGGGAGTCAGCGCCCGTTTCGTCGAACTCCAATAACAGCGTCGCGCCTTCTTTGAGAACAAAATCATCGCCGAAACTCGCTTGACCGATGGAATTGTTTGACGGGGAAGGGCCGATCATATAGTCTAAAAGCTCGATCCCTGTTGCAGGAACGTTGGTTGTAACGGAATCGATGCCCATGTTATACAACTCGGTAACTCTGTTGGGATTGTCAACCGTCCAGGTCATAACGGTAATGCCGTTGTCGTGAAGTTTTTGGATCATTTCCGGCGTAATGGGAGCAGCTTCCATGTCAACGTATGTCGTATTGAGTTCCCTGAGCGTGGCGATAATTCGGTCCGCGTACTGATCGACCGTTTCATTACTGCTTTTTGTACAAAGCCAGGCAGCCTTGATTTCCGGAGCCAGACGGCGACATTCTTTAATTGCTGCTTCGCTGAACGCAATAATCGTCGTTTCGTCTTCCATGCCTCTTTCTCGAACGGCGGCGATTGTATCCGCTTCCAGACCGTCCTGTTTGAGTTCAATTACCGGAGCGCAGTTCGTGCCGTTTAACAGGTCGAGATATTGGTCCAGCGTCGCTACTTTTTCGCCTCGGAACTCCTCGCCCTTCCAGACGCCGAAGTCCATGGTGAGAAGTTCGTCCAACGTGTAATCGGCAATGCGTCCGGAAACGGGATTGCCGTCGGCGTCGCGAACGTTTCTCGACAAGGTCGAGTCGTGCTGAAGAACCAGATAGCCGTCTTTCGTGCGATAGACGTCGCATTCTGCGCCTTGCGCTCCGGATTCAACACAGGAGCGGAACGCAGAAAGCGTGTTTTCCGGAGCAACGGAGGAATTCCCGCGATGCCCAACCACCGCTGGGACGTCTGTAACGGAGGCGGAGCTGGAAGGACCCGGCGAAAAGACCGAACCCGGCTCGACCGTAATCCCGCCGGTCATTGCGCCTGAAATATCGACGCGACCGGAAGAAACGGTCAAAGAGCGAATATCAATCGCCCCGCTTGCCGCTTCGTACAGCTGCAATGTTCCGTCGCCTGTCTTTATAACTTCTCCTGTACTGGAAATCTTGTTGTCATCAGAAAATGACAGCCGTACAGGCGCAACCCTTGAATTAACGTTGTATTCGAGAGTTCCGTCTGGTTCAACGTTCGTTACGCCTGCCGTTTTATTGACTAAAGCGGGCAGGGCGTTTCCGGTAAGTTTGAGCGTACCAGCCGAAACGGTTGTCTC
>JAZRTH010000719.1:0-1043 GCA_045651945.1 Thermoguttaceae bacterium | reverse complement strand
AAGTCCCAGTTATTCGTTTTGCCCAGCCAGCACGTGATAACCGAGCCGGTGCGCCCCATTCCGCCCCAGCAATGGACGCAAACGACGCGCCCGTCTGCTATGAGTTCGTTAATCTTGGCGAGAATGTTGTCCATGTATTCCGAACTCGGAGGGGGATTCATGTCGCGAATCGGGAACGACCAATGACGAACGCCGTCTGGCAGAAACTGCTCGTACGGATGCAACTCGCCCGGCTCCGTCAGGTCAACGAAGTCGGTAATTCCGAACTCGATCATCGCCGCCAGCTTTTCGCTGGAATCGACGTCGTAGACCATAATCGGGTATTCAGATGCATACAGCTGGTCGGTAACTTTATAAGAATACTTTGTCGGAACATGGGGATTGGGTTGCGTATCCATGATAACCTCGATTCTTTTAGTAGAATAACGTTTCATCTAATCCGTCTATTGCATTATACAAGGACGTCGAAAAGAATCAATAGGTTGTTTTCATACAGAGAAAAAACATTTGTCGGAGTTCCCCGAAACCGCTATTGCATATGATTTCGATATGGTGTATAATACCAGATATATAGGATTAAATAAACCGAGAAGAATTGCTGCATTATATATGAGTTCCGACAAACAAGATTTAACGCCCTCCCCTGTTCCGCTGTCGAGATACGCGCTTTTTGCTGCTGTGGCGGCAGGCGGCGTTGCGGCGGATCTGTATTCCAAATGGCTGGTATTCGCCAAGCTGGGAATGCCGGGAGAATACGTCCCGACCGTGCCACCGAAGTCCAAAATGACGGCTGTCTGGTGGCTTGTGGACAACCTTGTCGGATTCCAAACCAGCCTCAACGAGGGCGCGCTTTTCGGCATGGGACAAGGGATGATTCCCCTGTTTGCCATCATGTCAGTTTTGGCGATAGCGTTCCTGATTGTCTGGTTGACGTGGTTTCGCGGCGCTCAGTCCCGATTCGTTACAGTTATTGCCGGTATGATGACGGCGGGAATTCTGGGCAACCTGTACGACCGGATGGGGCTTCATCAACTCGTTTGGAA
>JAZRTH010000718.1:0-3056 GCA_045651945.1 Thermoguttaceae bacterium | reverse complement strand
AATTCTTGTTCTTCTCCCGGCGGTTAAAACCGCCGGTTACAAAGAGTTTAGTCCCTTCGGGACTTTAGCGGCCTATCGTCCGCTGTCGCTACCGCGACGTATTATCCACAGTGTTGTCGCCCCGTCTCAGCTTCCATTTTCCCTATTTTCCCAAATTTTACGTTTTTTAAATTTTTTCTCGAAAATCTTTAGGGGGAGCTATTGATTATTTCGCCCGGATAGTGTAAAATATAGAATTAGAAATGGGTATTCACTCAAATTACTTTTTCAACAGATTTTACCCCATGAAGAATACAGTTTTAAATTCTGGTCGTAACAGCGTAAAGTCCTTTTCAGCGTTTACGTTGATTGAATTATTGGTTGTCATCACGATTATTGGCGTTTTGATGGGGCTTTTGCTGCCAGCCGTTAACGGTGCGCGAGAATCCGCTCGACGCCTTCAGTGCAATAACAACGCGCATCAACTTGCCTTGGCGTGCATTGCCTACTCGGAAAAACACGAGTGCTTTCCCCCTGCTCTGGTTCCCACAACCAAACCGACCAACATGTACCAAAACATCGACGGCCCTGTTTACAACAACCAGCGGGAAAACTGGATTATTCTGACTCTCCCCATGATGGAACAGACGTCGTTTTACGAAGAAATTTTCGACTTGATGTCAAACGCTCTGACAACGTCAATTTCATCCAACGACTTCACGCCCAAATCCGGCAAATCGCCGTACGCCAATATGAATGAATTGCGCGCCCGCGAAATCAATACATTCCTTTGCCCGTCAGACAGAAACAACCGAACCCCGTTTATTGATGAAAGCGGTAATTCCTGGGGCAGAATCAACTACGGCGCCAATATTGGTTTGCGTCCTGTAACAGAAATGGGCAACATGCAATACTGGCAAGACTCTCGATATTGCGGCGTGATGGGGCCTCGATACTCACTCACGCCGGAACAGATTTCCGACGGCGCGTCCAATACGATTTTGATTTCAGAACTCCGTTCCGGATTAAACAACTCCGACAGCCGCGGAACCTGGGCGTTGGGCGGCGCCGGACCAAGCGCAACCTCTGGAAACGGTTCTTACGAGGGTAAAGCCGCTGGACCAAACAACTCCAATCCCGAATCGGACTCCGTTCAGTTTTGCAGCGCTATCGGGGTTAACTCCACAGAAGCCGCTCGACTCGGCATGCCGTGCACCGGCAGTTCCAACATTCGCGCTACTACCCGAAGCATGCACAAAGGCGGCGTCAATGCGGCGTTTGCCGACGGGAGCGTTCACTGGATTTCCGACGGAATCGACATCAGCAAATCGGTCGTTCCCGACAGCCAGGAATTCACCGGCGTTCAATCAGAAACGCAATTCACGATTTGGGACTGTCTGCTTCTGTCCAAGGACGGAAAGTCTTTCTCAATGTCAGATTTATAATCATTTGTTCATAGCGTTAGTTTGAAGTTTCCCTTAAATCATCACACAATTCAAAATTCCTGAAGTTATATGAAATTCAGAGCTTTTAATCGTCATGCCGGTTTTACGCTGGTTGAACTGCTGGTTGTAATTACCATTATTGGAATGATTATCGGCATGCTTCTGCCGGCAGTCAACTCCGCCCGAGAAGCGTCCCGGGGAATGCAGTGCCGCAACAATCTCAAACAGCTTGCTTTGGCAACGCTGGGATACGAACAAACTCACGAGTTGCTGCCGCCGGCATGCACCCAGGCTGGAACAGTTCCCAATAAAAAGACCGACGTTACCCCCATGACGCCAACCAATCAGCGGGAAAACTGGATTATTCACATTCTCCCCAATCTGGACCAGGCAACCCTGTACGAAGAGATTGCGGCGTATCTGAAAGACAACACCAATGCGATTGGATTGATTAACACAACGCTTACCGGCAAAACGCCAATGGTACAACTTCGCGCTCGAGAAATCAACACATTCCTCTGCCCGTCAGACCGTCTTAATCGAACTCAGTATATCGACGATAGCGGCAACTCGTGGGGACGCTGCAACTACGGCGCTAATATGGGAACCGCTCAGGCAGAAAAATTGGGCAACATTGACTGGTGGAGCAAACCCAACGCCAAGGGCGTTATGGGACCGAGAATGAGCGTCCGCATTACCGACATCAAAGACGGCGCGTCCAACACAATTCTCATTGGAGAAATCCGCGCGGGAATTAACTCGTCAGACTCCCGCGGAACGTGGGCAATGGGCGGCGCCGGCGCTAGCGCTACGGCGAAAAACGGCTTTATCGGCGGACAAGCTTACGGTCCCAACGCGGCTGACCCTTCCAATCTGGGCAATGGCGACTATGTTTTTAATTGCAATCAGACCAAAATGGGGATGAATCCAAAGGAACGAATCATCGCCGGCTTGCCTTGCCAGGACGGCGCAGCGACCAACATTCAGGCAACCAACCGCAGCCTGCATCCCGGCGGAGTCAATGTCGCGTTTGCCGACGGCGGCGCCAGATTTATTCCTAATTCCGTTTCTCTGGGAACCGTTTCCAATATAACAGACGCCAACGCTTTAGACACATTCAGCGAATTGGGCGTTTGGGACAGACTGATTTTGAGTTCTGACGGTCAATCCATTGATGCGAATTCCCTTCAATAGTTTGCGTTTTATCACACAGCTTAATTATTTCATACAGTCATGAACGTATCCACTCATAAATTTTGTTACGGTTCATCTCGCCGCAGTTCCGGATTTACGCTGGTAGAATTGCTGGTTGTTATTTCCATTATTGGAGTTCTGATCAGCATGCTTATGCCGGCGGTCAACGCCGCTCGCGAATCGGCAAACCGGGCCAGCTGTTCCAACAACATTCGCCAGTTGGCTCTTGCCTGTTTGAATTACGACCAATCCTGGAAAGCCTTGCCTTGCGCCTGCACTCAAACCGGCAAGTGGGAGGCTCGCTACCCCGCAAACGGCGTACAGCCTCAGCCGGGCAACCAGCGCGAGAACTGGGTTATCATGATTTTGCCCTTTATTGAACAAACCGCCCTGTACAACAGTTTTATCGACAAATTCGAGGAAGGCAATGCAGATCAC
>JAZRTH010000717.1:0-1340 GCA_045651945.1 Thermoguttaceae bacterium | reverse complement strand
GGAGGGGAAGCCGTTTATCTTCCTGGCGGGCGACAACGCCGTCATTGCAGGCGTGATTATCATCTATCCAGAATGGGACAGAACCGTCGTGCCGCCCATTCCGTATCCTCCGTGTATTGCTTCACGCCATACCAACAACGTCGGCGTTTTGGACTGCTGCCTGCTCAACCCGTACGAGGGCATTCGGATGGTTCAGGCGCACCGTCATTTGCTGCGTAACATTACCGGATACCCCATTTGGCGCGGGCTGTTGGTCGATCAATGCTACGACATCGGGCGCGTCGAGAATTTCCATTACTGGCCCTTTGGGCTGAACTACAATCCGAAAGACCCGTACTGCGAATGGATTAATAAAAACGGCGTTGCCTTTGAGTTCGCTCGCACGGACTGGGAATACGTCTGCAATACGTTTTGTTTCGGATACGGCGTCGGGTACAAGTTCAGCGAGTACCGGCACGGCGCGGCGAACGGGAATTTCCTCGGTTTGGGCGCCGACTCCTGCCGCCGGGCGGTTCTGGTCGAGCAGTCACAGGAACCCGGGTTGCTGATTACCAACGGGGAATTCGTCGGACGCTGGACAAGTCAGGATTCCGTCTGTATTGAAGTCGCGGAAGGGAACCGGGGGAAGGTGTCGCTCAACAACTGCTCGTTCTGGGGACCGGTCGAAACCTGCATCCGATCCAATTCCATCAAAGGACAGCTGACTGCGAACGCCTGCCATTTCGTCAACTGGGACAACGGTGGGACGGGCGCGTCCGCGATTAAAATCACCGCCGGAAAGGCGATTATTTCCAACTCTACGTTTCAGCAGCCGGGAACCCACGTCGAAGTCCTCCCCGCGGCGAAATCCGTTATTATTACGGGAAATCAGGCGGAAGGCGGGCTGAACGTTGAAGGCGCGAATCTGCCGCAAACCGTTATGTCTGCCAACGAACTCAACCGGCTGGACAGAATGACGGAGGCGGAACGGCTGAATTATACAATCGACATCGGAACCAGCGACGACGCGGTATTTATTCGCAGTTGGCACGGCGCGGAACAGTTCGTCAACGCTCAAAACGAAACCATTACGTCACGCTGGACGAAGCGGGAATCCAAAGTCAATTTGCCGGTCGTGCCTGGAAAAACGTATCAGCTGACCGTTCGCCTGAGAGGAAATCGGTATCGTGACGCCGACGCCTCCCCCGAGGCGGGGCTTTGGCTGGAAGACAAACAGGTTGCATCGTTAAGTCAAAAGGAAACCGCGTTAGCTCATCCAGACGATACCGGCGCGATTACCGTTCAGATTCCGGCTCAGGACAAAGAGCGTTTGACGCTTGTATTTAAGACTCCCGGCTGGG
>JAZRTH010000716.1:0-5310 GCA_045651945.1 Thermoguttaceae bacterium | reverse complement strand
GGAGGAAGTCGGCTTCCGTTCCCTCTCGAGTAAACTGGAGCGGGAAGGGGGACGACGCCGTCTGGCGGGTTGTTCCGGAGGTCGAAAGCTGTCGCGGGAACTCGACCGGGAACATCTTCAAAATGGGCTTGCAGACGTCGTTTTCTCGCCAGGAGTGAATCGGCTCGCCGAGGTAAACCGGCCCGGCGATGAAAATCATGCCGCCTGCGCGATCGCCAATCCATTTTTCCAGCGACTGCACCTGTTCAGCCGTCAAGTCGTTGAAATTGGGGTCGATGGCAATAATCGCGTCGTAGGCGAAAAGCTCCTGCGGCGTGGCGGGGAACTCGGAAAGAATTTTGCGTCCTTCCTGAGAGATGTTTCCAACGGCGGTTTGCAGGAGCGTGTCCATCTCCATGGATTTGTCACGCGCCAACAGGGTGCGGAGGAACTGGTATTCTCTCGACGGTCCGCCGGCAAAGAGCAGAACCTGCAATTTGCGGTCTGCGGACTCGACGACGACGGAGTCGGAATTGTCGGTCTTGTCGGACTCGTTCGCCAGCGCGCGGACTTTTACGGTGTATTTCTTCTTCCCGACCGGCTGCGGGGGAACTTCAAAGGCGACCTTTTGCAGCTCGTTGTCCGTTCCCAAAACGACGCTTTGCGTTGACGAGAGCGTCTCTTCCGTTTTGCCTTCCGGGGTTTCAATCAAGTCGATGACGACAGTTTTCCCTTCGTAGGACTGGTTTTGAATGAACGCTGTAACGGAGAACGGGTCGTTGGGCTGAACGCGCTGGGGCGCCTGAACGTTGTAAACGCGGACGTTAGCGGGAATTTCCGCCGAGCCGACGCCAACGGTGTGAACCATCAAATGGCGTTCCGCAGCCGCGACAGCGTCCGCTTCGGGAGCCGCCCCGACGTTTTGCGCGCCGTCTGAAAGAACCGCGACCGCCGACAAGGGCGTGTTGCGCTGCGTATTGAGCCAGGCGGAAACAGCGTCTGACAACGCCGTCTGCTGACCGCGGGGGTCGACAGCGCCGAGGTCTGTTACAACTTTAGCGGACGTTGTTTTCTCCGCGTCTTTTTTCTGCCCGTCGTCTGCTTTGCCGTCCAGTTCCGGCTTGTCGCCTTTCTTTGTCAGGAACGCCAGCTCTTTGACGCCGGAATCGAAGGTTAAAATCTGGACGTCCCGCTTTTCGCGCAGAGCGTCGATAAACGGCTCGTCAGTCAGAACCGACTTGACGGCGTCCCAGCGGCGGATTTTTTCAGTCCCGCTTTTTTCCGCCGGCTGATCGGCAATCGCCATGCTCAACGAGGAATCGACGAAGATCGCTGCCCGGCTGGGAATGGTGGACTCTTTTTCGTGACGCCATTGCGGCTGCAGGTACATGACCAGCAGAGCCAAAACGGCAATGCAGCGTAGCGTTCTGAGCAGCCAGCGCAGCGGGCGGGCGGTCTCGACGGCGTCTTTTTTATAAATCCGGTAGATGTACAGGAACATCACGCCGACAACCAGCAGCGGCAGAATCCAGTCTGTATTTTGATGGATTCGCCCCCACTGAAACATGTCGCGTTCGACGTCGGCTTGCGCCAGCAGGAATACAGAAAGGGAATGAGCGAAATCGAACATTAGCGCGCGCCTCCTTTCTGAACTGCGTTTGGAACGTGGGCAAGGTGGCTTGACGCCCAGTAAGCAATTAGCATTTCCAAAATCATCAATAATATCAAAGCGTACAAGCAGTACGGCTGAAGGTTGAATCCCTGCGGTCCCGCCAAGAGCGCAGAAACGGTTGCGCTGTCGGCGATTTCCAGCGGAATTTCCGGCCACGAGCGTTTGAACTCGTTCAGGTCGAGCTTTTTCAAGTTTCCTTCTTCCACCGCTACGTTGACGGCAACGTCTTTGACGTCTGAAACGCTTGTCGAGTCGCCTTCAACGCCGGGTTTGGGCTGGAATTTGAATCGGTACACGCCGGAACGGGGGACGTCTGGCAAAATCGCCTTTGTAACGTCTTTATCCATTTGAGCGGTCAGATCAATCTGCCGCGCCTGCAAGTCAAGCTGGGCTTCGTTTTCCGGCGGGGGAACGGTGCATTGGAACTGGACTGTATACGCCTTGGAATTGAACTCGAATTCAATCGGGCGACCAACGAGATGGTTGTCCTCTTTGACGTTGCGGTTAATCAGTTCCGCCTGCAACTGATGGAGGACGACAATATAGCTCGGATTGCCTTTTCCCCAGTTGTTCCACGTCGGGGCGGCGGACGTGAAGAAGACGACAATCGCGCCGTCTCCAATGGGCGTTTCGACCATCAGCGGAGCGCCGTTGCGAAGCTGCGCCAGCGTATGCTTTTCGACCGCTTCCGGCGATTCCAAAGCGTAGTACGTATTGACGTTGACCGCAGCGAGAAACGCGTTCTTTTCCCCTTCAAAAATGCGGAAGATGGGGTTGTCGAAAACGTTTAAGTCTGACCGTTTGCGGAGGAAGTCCGGCGGAAGGGTTTGCGGCTTGGACAGCTTCAGTTCCTTGAGTTCGTCGACTTTCTCAACCCAGGAGTTCCAGGACGAGGCGTCGGTCTTGTCGCCCAAAAAGACGACGGCGGTTCCGCCTTTGCGAAGCCATTGGAGCAGGTTTTCGCCCGCCAAATTCGAGAATCCGCGAACATTGAGCAGGTAGACGGTTTTGAACTCGTCCAGATTGGCGGCGTTGAGGAACCGGTCGTTTTCCACGCGGCATGCCAACCCGGTATCGACCGGCGCGCCGGGCGCCAGAGCCGTCTGAACGAATCGGACGTCTGGCTGATGAGATGGGTCGGGCTCGTCTGACGTGCGGGGCTGATAGCCGATTAACAGCGTCGAAACGCGGGCGGGCACGTCCAGAACGCAAAAACGCTCGTTGTCAGCGTCCAAACCGTCTGCCGACAGCGTCGCCTTAATGGTGTGACATCCCCCCTGCGGGTACGAAACGGTGAAGTTCGCGCGTCCGGTTTCGCCCGGCTCGATACTGTGAATTAACGCGGCAGGAAGCGGTTTGCCGTCTGTTTCCAAACGAATCGAGACGTTTTTCGCCGCTGTCGAGGAGTGGTTAATCGCTTCGACGGTCATGGGAATCGGAACCCCGGCGGCTATCGTGCCGGAACCCGGTTTGAGAGCGGCAATCCCGATGTTGATTCTGTCCAGCCCCGCGGCGGAACGCCTTGACTCGTCGCCCGACTGACCGGAAACGTCGATAAAGGAAACCATCGCCTTCAAGCTTGTCAGGCGTTCGACTTCCTGACGAAGTTTCTCGGACAGTTTCCCGTTGTCCGACAGCCAGTTGACCTGTCGGAAATCGGAAATGAGAAAGATTCGATGGGCGGACTGTTTGTTGGATTCCACCCAGTCTGCCGCGGTGTGCAGGACGTTCTCGGGGGAGTCGTCTCGCTGCGTTGGATACGTGTTTTCCAGCGTCTGTTCCAGCAGTTCCGACAGCTTGGAATCGACCGGCGCGGACAGAATCGGGGCGTCTGGCTTGGAAAACGCGATAATCGTAACCGTCTGACCGGGGGAGATGTTTTGATCTGCAAAGAACTGTAACAGAGCGGACTTCGCCTGACCGAAACAGGTGGTTTCCCCCGACCGCGCCCGCATGGAGTAGCTGTCGTCAAGGAGGAAAATCAGATTCGTCTTTTGCCCGCCCAGTATTCTGCCCCACTGGTCGGATACCAGCGGAACCGCCGCCGCCAAAACAATCAGAGCGACAATGCCAATTCTGCACAGCAACAGCAGCGCTTCCCGCATACGAATCCACTTGGAGTGCTTTCGGAAGCTGGCAAGCAGAAACTCCATAGCCGCCCACTCGACGCGCCTGTGCCGAAACAGATTGATTAAGTGTATCAAAATCGGCAAGGCGATTAACGCCAAGGCTGTCAATAGGGCGGGGTATAGGAACATGGTTAGTTGTGAGGGATTTAGCTTTTAGCCACTAGCTTCTAGCTACTAGCTTTGTTATTTTAGTTTCAGGCTTTAACTGTTAACGCTATGAACTGCCAGTAACCAAGCTAATGGCTAGGAGCTAATAGCTAGCAGCTTAATTTTATAATTTTTTACCTAATTCGATCTGATACTCCAAATCAAACGATTCGCCTGCGTTGCAGGTAATCTTTCCTTCGTGGACGGGGCTGGGAATGATGTAGTAATGTCCGTTGTTCTGCATGTAGAACCGGGACGGCTCCGTTCCCTTGAGGATGGTAAAGCGAACGCCCATGCCGGTCTTTTCGTCGCGGAAATCGCACCACGTCGCGGGTTTGGATCGGATGGAGTCCATCGTATTGCCGCCGTTGTCGGACGTCGGCTTGAACTCGCTGACCGTCTGGTTCATTCGCAACGACAAACCCGCGTACCCGCCGCCGTATTTGTGAGGCGGAGTGCGTTCAAACGTCAGGTCTTTCTCGCCGGCTGTGAAATGGTGTTTGGACGTAATCGTATAGTTGCCGTTTTCATCCGGGGTGGAAAAGACGACGGTTCTGTCTTCCGATAAAACCGTAACGTCCGGATTGCGCTTGTCAAAGTAGCGCAACTTGATTGTTACAGTTGCGGACAAACCGTCGATTGCAGCGTCCCAAGACACGACTTCGGTTTTGCCGTCGGACGGCTCCCAGTAATTGACGCCGTTGATGTACTTCCAGCTAAACCACAGCCCGGTGTGTCATTTGTGATCTTTGGGGCGAAGGTCTGTAATAACGTGTCCGTCCGGCAGCGTTACAGGATGAATATACGGTTTGCCTTCCGGCGTTTTAATGACCTGTTCCCAAACGACGACGTCACCCTTGACGGGTTTGGCGCCGTTGTCCGTTTTAACGCATTGATAATCCGCCGCGCAGGCGACTGAGCTGAGTACCAAAAGGAAGGAAAGGAATATATGTCTCATGATGTTATTAGGGAGCTTTTAGCTATTAGCTCCTAGCCATTAGCTTGATTATTGGTAGTTCTTAGCGTTAACATTAAAGCAGGAAGCTAAAAACACAAAGCTAACAGCTAGCGGCTAGCAGCTAGCAGCTTTCAATTAGTAGTATGGACTGTTCATTGCTGTCCAGCTGGAGTAGGCGAACATTCCGAAAAACGCCGCCATAAACCAGTCGTCAAACCAGAGCAGGGCAACCCCTACCAGGGCAAGCGAGGCGACAAACGATATCTGAAACGACGTCAATATACCGGTTCTGGGATTTATAGCCGTGCAAATCTCGCGGGCGATCTGTCCGCCGTCGAGTGGGTAAACCGGCACGAGGTTGAGGATTCCCCAAAACAGGCAGATGTACATCTCCAAATGGAGAAATACAATAACCGGCGCGGACA
>JAZRTH010000715.1:0-8459 GCA_045651945.1 Thermoguttaceae bacterium | reverse complement strand
GAAGAGGGCGTCGAGTTCGCCTTCCTTACCAATCCGGTTGAATACATCGGCAACGAAAAAGGCATGGTCTGCCAGGTCAGATGCCAGAAGATGGAACTGGGCGAACCGGACGCTTCCGGCCGCCGCCGTCCGATTCCGGTTGAAGGGTCGGAATTCGTCCGCGACTGCGATACGGTTATCGTTGCCGTCGGATCGGGAGCCAACCCGGTTGTTACAAAAGCGACCCCCGGCATGGAACTCAACAAGCGCGGATACATTATCGCCAACGAAGAAACCGGCAAGACGACCAAAGACCGTGTCTGGGCGGGCGGCGACATCGTTACCGGCGCCGCGACCGTTATTCTCGCCATGGGAGCTGGCAGAGCCGCTGCCGCCGACATCGACAAGTTCCTTATGGGAACGAAGGAATAACGACGAATTGACAACCTGACGTCAAACAATATCTGCCCCGGAAACAATTTTCGGGGCGGTTTTGTTTCTGCGGAACAGGAAGTGCCTTAAATTAAAGAACGAGCTTAATAAACTTGTCGATCAGGAGAGTGAATTAAAGGAAGTTCATAAAGATGACATAAATACCGACTTTACTCAGGTCAAAAGATTTCGCAAATGTTTTCAGAACAACCGCCTCTACGGTTTCACGATGAATTTCCAATGGTATAATTCCAAACAAATACGTTGTTCGTTCTAGTGCCAAAAACAGATATGTTTACTCTTATCAGCAACTTCTGAGCCGTTTCTAAATCTTCTGTTTCCTATCCTAATAAGCCCGGTTCTGACATGCGGGGCTTTTTTTGCTCTTGACATGGTTTTCGTTATTCTCTATAGTCCTATATTATTTCACTAACAGTTACGGAGAATTATTATGATTCTTACATTAGATGACTTTATTCGCGAATACACAAAAATTTGTAGGCTCGGCTGGGTTAAAACTCATCGTTTGGGAGATACCGGCGTCGGTAAAACCTTGGAAGACTTACTAGGCATACAGGAAAATAATAAAAACAGCCCTGACTTTGGTGATTACGAGTTGAAATCTTGTAGGTTAGAGTCAAGTAGTATGTTGACGCTCTTTACTAAAACTCCAGATCCAAAAGGGGCTGCAAGTGTCTTGCGACAATCATTTGGATACATTAGCCGTAAGCATGGTAACGACCGTCTGGTACTACATGAATCTTTATGGGTTAATCATTTAACTTCAATTGCTAATACAGGTCGCTTTTTAACACTTGTTTGCAGGCAAGGAAAAGTTTGTATTGTTGATGAGTATAATAAAGAGTACGGTTATTGGGATTATTCAACGCTTCAACCTGCTTTTGAGGAAAAGTATAAAAACAAGCTCGTGTACGCAAGAGCACACGCAAGGGGAAAGAGAAGGTCTCCAAACGAAGAGTTTAAATTTGTTGAAGCTTATGAGGTCTCAGGGTTTGATTATGATTCTTTTATTTCTTTAGTCGAACAAGGTAATATTGTTGTAGACCTTCGCATAGGTCAGTATAATGATGCTCGAAGAAAAGGTAAAACACACGATCACGGAACTGGATTCCGGATTACAGAAAAAGACCAGCCGTTATTATTTAAGATTAGGCGTAAAATAGTCTCTATCGATGAATAAGAGGTATACATGTCTCTAAAAAGGACGCTGTATACCTCTTTAATAATTTAATTCTTACGAAGAACAACTATATGTTCTGTAGTCATCGTATTAGCTGTAATACCGCTAATATTAGTAGGTGAATTCTGTGATGGCATAACTTTATTCGGTATGTTGCGGTTAATTGTGTATACCGGGGTTAAACCGTACAGAGGAGCCAGCTCAGATATAATCATATCTGTTTTAAGCATTTCATTCTTAACTGTACGATTTCCAACTACCCAGAACTGATAACCGCCTGAACAAGTTTTTGTAGCAACGCTTTTCAAAGCAGAGTCGAGGTCTATATAAAAACTATAAACATCCCCTGCTCGTACCATATCTACAGCTATAATTCTCTCTAAAGATTCGCGCAATGTAGCACTCTTCAAAGCGAATTCAAAACCATTCCGATATTTCGTACCACCCATCAAAGAGCGATCTACACCTAAAATATCTCTTTCCTCAAGCTCAAAAAGATTAATCCATTGTAAAGAAAGACGGCTATATTCTCCGTATGCGACTGTTGTACGACTATCCCCATAAGGAGGGGAGGTAACAACAAGGTCATAAGTGTTATTAGGTACGTCTTCCAGTGTACAGGCATTGTTTCGGTAAACTGATACATTTGATGGGGTGTTAAACCTTTCAAGAGCTTCACAAAAATCTCGCATTTTGTCAACGTTTCGATAAAGTATCCGTTTGAACTCACCGAGAACATCTGGATTAAAAGTGCGAACTTTCTCTACCGGTAGACGGAACATTTTAAACTCTCCGTTCCTTCGATTTGAAACAAAGCGGATACATTCGCTTAACGCAACAAATATGAAATCGCGGAGTTTCTTATTCTCTAATTTCTCAATCTCTGATTTGATAATCGAAAGCTCAAGGATAACACGAGGAAGGAACCAATATCCCATGTTTTTGAATGCTGGGACGATAATATCAAGATTCCTCTCTTTACAAAACTGCCCAAGATATTTTTGAGCTTCATCACCCCAGCCTTTTTTTCCAGTTATATCTAATCCAAGTAAGTCTGTTATGTATGAATTAACAGAATCCAAAGCGTCGGACAGCTCGGTTCTCCTAGATGAGATTCGTTGAAGTAACTTCTCAATAATCTTATCTGATAGTAAATCTCGTTGAAGTGGAGTAGTCTTAACGTTAGCCAAAAGGATAGCGAGAGGGTTTATATCATTACCAGCAATGGTTTCAATACCACTTAGCATACCCTCTACAAGAACCGTTCCAGATCCAGCAAACGGGTCTAGCAATGCTTGCACAGGTTGAACCTCTTTAACCAATCGAATGATATTCCTACTGATTGGACAAACCATCATTGCAGGATAGTTGTGAAGCCCGTGCGTATACTCTTTTGTATCGTCTTCTTTGAAGTCCCAATAATCAATTGGGAGGGCTTCAAGTTTCTTGATTAGTAATTTATCTGTTTTCGTCAACATAATAGTCGTTTTTGTCAGTTGAAGTCGAGTTCTAATTGCTTACCTCTCTCGTGAGTTTTAACTTCCACGGTACAAATTGTATCGTTATGCCACCCACCATGAGGTACAAGCAAAATTCGTGTAATCTCGAATCCGTATTTGAAACCTATTCCACCGCTGTTCCAACCAAAGGTAATAACCTTACCTCCTAGTTTAACAATGCGGGAGATTTCACGCTTATGATTTCCCCAGAACGAGGCTTTAGTTGTGTCCTGCGAAACTGTATAACCAACGTTGTTATAGCATTCACTAATTTGTCTAGGTGAGTAAGGTGGATCATACAGTACACCTACGACAGATGAATCGTCGAACATTTTCAAAAAGTCCAGAGCATCCATGTGGTAGTCTGTATCAAACTCTAAACTTAAATCGTTAGTAATGGTGGCAATCCGATTTCTGTTAGCAAACGGGTCTATCCAACAGAGGGTTGGATTCACTTCTTCTTCAAGTAATGCCTTGATAGGAGGAATCTCAAAAGTATTCTTATTGGGCATAGACCAAATACGTTCAATCCGAATTTTACTGGTATCATTAATCTTTCTCATCATAGTCTCCTGATTCTGATTCAATTATACCACAAATAATCTTAAAATCAACCGGATGTTAAAGTGTTCAATCACAATGCAAATTAGATAGTTTAAGTTATTTGCTTAATCTGGATATCAATGTTATTCCCACCACGCCTTATGATCTTCCGCCTTCTCAATAGCAATCCTGAGTGTGTTATTGTTTCCGGGGGCTTACGCACCCCGGCTTGCCTTTCTGTTCTCATTTTTCTACCTATTGCAATTAAGATTAGATTCTGTATAATATAATATTAGGATTTAGAATTCAGACGCGAAGCGTCCGTTTCCCTTTTGCTTAAGCCACCATGATCCAAACAATAAAAAGAAAATACAATCTCGATAGCCGCATTATCGACGATATTATCCGTATCGGTCAGAAGAACGGTATTAAAAAGATAATCCTGTTCGGATCGCGCGCCCGGGGCGACAACACGGCTCGAAGCGATGTCGATTTGGCTGTCAGCGGCGGGAACGCGCTGGACTTTTATTATGACCTTGAGGAGGACGCCTGGACGCTGTTAATGTTTGACGTTGTCAACCTTGACCGAGGCGTGAGCAAAGATCTTCAAAATGAACTCGATCGAGACGGAGTTGTTTTATATGAAGAAGTTTGAGAATTTCAAAAAGAGCTTGGACGTTCTGCTGTCCGCAGACAGAGCCAACGCTCAAAACAACGAGATATACCGTACCGGCGTTATCGGTCAGTATAATCTCACCTTTGAGCTGGCGTGGAAAACCTTGCAGGCAGTTATGCAGAGTCATTCCGTAAACGAAAGCGAAACCGGTTCCCCTCGCGAGGTTATAAAACAGGCGTATAAAATCGGATTCCTTGATAATGCCGAACAGTGGCAATTAATGCTCAAAAAACGCAACGTTTCCACTCATATTTATAGCGAAGCTGAAATCAACGAAATGATTGATCTAATCTTCGACACGTTTATTCAGACGTTTGTCGATCTTCGCGATAAACTGGAACAGAAAATAAACGAAACAGAAAACGACAACTGGGACAAGTTAAATTAAGCGTAACTACGCTCCCGATGGTCGCTCCGTTACCGCCTTTCATTAACCCTAACCCCCACTCAACCCCATGCTGCTTGCTTACGATTTAGGAACCGGCGGGGCGAAAGCCTCTCTTTACGAAAACGACGGGACGCTGTTAGCAGCGTCTTTTGAATCTTATTCTACGTACTATCCGCAGTCCGGATGGCACGAACAGCGGCCGGAAGACTGGCGTCTGGCGATTATCGCGTCAACGAAAAAGCTGCTGGCGGAAACGAAAGCCGCCCCGAATCAGGTAGAGGCGATTGCTCTTTCCGGGCATTCCCTCGGATGCGTGCCTCTGGACAAGTCCGGAAAGCTGTTGATGGAGTCCACCCCCATCTGGTCGGACAGCCGCGCTGGCGATCAGGCGGAATCGTACTTCAAAACAAACGATTACGCGTCGTGGTATCGGAAAACCGGAGCGGGATTCCCTCCTGGGCTGTACACGATATTCAAGCTGCTTTGGTACAAGGAACATCTGCCGGACATGTTTAACCAGATGGACAAGTTCATCGGGACGAAAGACTACGTCAACTTTTGGCTGACCGGGGTCGCGGCGACGGACTACTCTTACGCGTCCGGCTGCGGCGGGTACTCTCTGACGGACTGGAACTATTCAGAGGAAATCATCGAATCCGCCGGGCTGCCGCGTTCGATTTTCCCGGAACTGTATCCCTCGACGGGAGTTTTGGGAACGCTAACCGCTCAGGCGGCGGCGGAGTTGGGGCTGCCGCAGACGGTCAAGGTTTGCGCCGGCGGGGTTGACAACTCCTGTATGGCTTTGGGCGCGAAAGCGTACGCGGACGGTCGGTCGTACGCCTCGCTGGGGTCGTCAAGCTGGATAGCCGTTTCCAGCTCTCAGCCGCTGTTGGACGAAAAGTTCCTGCCGTACGTGTTCGCTCACGTCGTACCGGGTCAGTTCGCATCGGCAACCGCTATTTTCTCGGCTGGAACGACGCTGAGATGGATTCGTGACAACTTCTGCCAGGACTTAATCGCCAAGGCGGAACAGACCGGTCAGAACGCCTACGCGCTGATGATGGACGAGGCGGACAAAGGATCGAAAATTGGCGCGCGAGGGCTGCTGCTTAACCCGACTTTTGCCGGCGGGTCGTCGCTGGAACCGTCGAGCGAAATGCGCGGCGGTCTGTTCAATATAGACCTCAGCGCCACCCGGGCGGACGTCATTCGCGCTGCGCTGGAAGGCGTTGCGCTCAACCTCCGTAAGGCGTTTGACGCGCTGGACTCGATTCTCGTTAAAGACGCTCAAAGCGCTGCGACTGCGCAGTCGACTCTGCTGGTTGGCGGCGGGGCAATCAGCCCAGTCTGGAGACGAATATACTGTGACGCCTGGAACCGTTCGGTGGAAAAGACCAATATCGACCAGGACGCTGCTGCGTTGGGAGCTGCTGCTATCGCCGCTGTCGGAACCGGACTTTGGAGCGACTTCAGCCGACTGGACGAAATCCATCAGACTCAGGAAATCCTCACCCCAATTCCCGAAAACGTCGAGAAGTACAACGCGATTCTCCCGAAGTTCCTCCAAACGGCGGACATGCTGACGGCGTTGGTAAATTAGTCGGGGATTGCGGCGGCTTGACGCCCCCTTGTCCAACGACCCGCACACACACTGTGACGCTACCGAAAACCTACTCGGATCGCGTGCAGAGCTCGCCAAAGAATTTTTAGCCGCAAAGAACGCAAAGAGCGCAAAGAAAATTTTAAAAGTTCGCGGACATCCTGTCCGCTATTTTAAAAACACGAGGCACACGGAATAGAAAGGACAAATGGCGTTACCATGAAAAACCGTTATTACGTTATTTCATCAATCGTTATTTTATCAATAGCAGTAATTGTCCTGGCGCTTCTTCCGGTTGTGAGTTTTGATGAGAATTTAGCGATCCCATTAGTATGTATATTTATATTTAGCGCTCCTGTTCTGATTGCAGTTTCCAGCATCCCTCCTGTTGTTAATTATATACAAAACAGTAAACGCGAAACCTGTTGGAATATTCAAAGCGACAATCAGGGAACTGCAGCAATTTTAAAAAGTATTCTGGCATTTACAATAATAACGACGATTGGATTCCCCTGTTCCATACCATTATGCAATAGGTTAGATTGCCGGGAACTCATAAAGTATATTCTCATTCTAATGGCGACCGCTTGTCTTTTGCAAATCCTGACAAATCTATATATGTATTTTAAAACCAGATTGTTGTCATTTGCAATAGCATTTATTACAAACGTCTTGGCTGTAATAATCTTTTTTGCTTCAGTCATTATATTTATTATGTGGGTCTTGTCTTATATGCATTGAGTCATGCCCATTGACCGGAACTTTCTGGGAGGATTCTGAGAGTTGCTGGATCATAATCCTTTTCCAGCCATTCTCTGTCTGTTTTAACTGCTGACGCGGCTTTTTCCGGGGGCAAGCGCCCCGGCTCGCCTAACTCCGAAATTTTCCCTTTCCCGTCTTGTATTTCATTTTTCTTTCCTGTACAATAAAATCTGTTATCGGCAGGACTGTTCGCGCCTGCCAAGGTTGTTCGTTATTTATACTACCAGAATTTATCATGAAAAAGATTGTATTATCGCTGTGTCTGACGCTTGTTTTGTCAGCCGTTTCCGTTTTGGCGCAGGACGCTGTTACGGTTCCCGCCAGTTTGAAAGATTCCCCCTGTCTTGAAGGATACACGCTCGTTCAGGGCATGAACATCGTAAACCAGATGTACGACAACCTCCATAAATCCGGGACAAAGTACGAATTGGCGGACAACGTCCAGAAGTTGAAAGAGCAGGGCGTTCTGTTCGATCGCGTTGGGTACTGCTTGGAATACGCGCCGACGGCTGACGCCCCGCTGGAATACGTGTTTGTAACGTTCGATTCCGCCAACATGACAACCGACGTCGCCAAGATCGGCGTTCCGGATTTCCCGTCCGGCATTTTCTATCAGCAGGTTGTAAAAAATCTGGAAGTAACGTCCAACGTCAAGGGCGTTCAGACCGGCACGTTTAAGCGAGGCTATCTGGAATTCTGGCCCTGCAATTACGGTCAGGGAGCCAAGGGGACGATTGCCGGCAGAGGACCGTCGACGCACCAGATTCCCGCTGAGGATGCGAAGGGCGCGATCTCGGAAGGCCACCCGTTCTCGTACGACATCAACGACGCCCCGCATTGGGTCGAGCCGGCGGGATACGGTTCTATGCAGGTTCACAATCTGGACGCCCTGCAAACGGTTTTCGCCCTGAACAGTTTCGTACCGACCAATAAAAACAATCCCAAGGCGTTTGGAATTGGGAACGCCCCGTCAGGCGAGCCGGACTACACGTTCAACTACGACAAAGGCAAGTACGCCGTTGCGAATCTGTATACGTTTATTCGTCCCTGCAAGGCGGTCTTGACGACCAACGAGGCGAAGTCCGGAATCGAATTCTATCAGCGCGGCAAAGACGGCTCAGCAATGGTTCCGATTTCCGGGACGTTCCAAACGGCTGACGGCGTTACAATCGAGTCAATCGAAGCAGTCGCTGATACAGGCGCCAAAGCCAACCTGACGATTTGCGGCGCTGACAAATATCTCGGCGCAATCAGCTTGCCCGCCGGTTGGCACTGTGTAACTGTAACAGCCAAAGACGCGTCCGGCGCAGTTGTCGCCACAGCGTCTTTAGATAAAATCGGCGTTGGAGAAATCTTCATTACGTGCGGACAGTCGAACT
>JAZRTH010000714.1:0-3010 GCA_045651945.1 Thermoguttaceae bacterium | reverse complement strand
GGTCTAACACGACGTCGTTTTCCTGAGTAAACAGTTTTATAAACCATTCCGGCAGAGCTTGAGGAAACGCCGCAGGGTGTTTTTTGTTGCTGCATTCCGTCGCCAAGTGCAGAACGTTTGTCGGGTACGCCTTGTCTCGATTGATCCAGTTAGAAATATTCTTTCCAAACCCGCTGCCGACGTGCGAATTGTCACGGATTTTATCCGTCTCACTGAGCTTTCTCAAGCGGGATTTTGCCCAGTCGCCGGTGGGAACCATAACCGATTCCTGATACATCGCAAAACTCTTTTGTTTGTTGAATTGCAGAAGGCGTTCCCACGCGTCGCGGAAACGGTTGGGCCATTTGCCGGGATAGCAATTCTTTTTATGCCAAATAAACTCTTCCGTCCAGAGCCAGCCCTGCTTTCTCATGGATAAAATCAATTCCAGAACGTACGTGCTGCGTTCGCCATTGACAACCTTTTCTTTGATATTCAAAACAAAAGACCCCGTTGGCTTTAACACTCGCAGCATCTGTTCAGTAATCGGCAAAAACCATTCCACGTACTTATCCGGATGAATGCCGCCGTACGTGTTTTTTCGCTGGTCGGCGTAAGGCGGAGACGTAAAAATCAAATCGACGCAGTTGTCGGGAAGTTCTTTGAGTACTTCCAGACAATCGCCTTGATACAGTTTTACGTTCGAGATTTGAAAGCTGTTTTTCATGTAGTTTTTAGTAAATGGTTAGTTGTATGTTAATCAGTTTTATCTGTATTCCCAATTTCGGATGTCGGTGAATTTTCCGGTTATTGCCGCGGCGGCTGCCATGGCGGGGCTGACAAGGCACGTATGGATGCTGGAATCGGTTTGAAATTCGGAAGCGGTTGACGCGCAAAGACCGTTTGCAGGCGCATCTTCCGGCTCGATGTTGGCTGACCCCGGCTCGCCCCATCGGAATCCGGCGTCGAGGAAAATCTTGTCCAATCCCGCCGCCTCAGCTTTCATCTTGACAATGCCCGACCCCGGCGAAACGACGGCTGTTACATTGGGACTGCATTTGTATCCCTTGACTGCCTTGGCGGCGGCGCGAAGATCGCCCAACCGTCCGCCAGCGCTCGACCCGATAAACGCGCAGTCGACGGCAATGTCGGTTATCGCCTGACCGGGTTTGAATCCCATGAATTCCAACGATTCCTGCGCCAAGCGCCGCTCATACTCGTCTGAAATCGAATTCGGATCTGGAACAGAGCCGTCAATGGCCGCGCTGCAGCCGGGTATGATTTCCCACGACACCGTCGGTTTGATTTCCGAGGCGTTAATTTGAATTGTCTTGTCGTAAACACAGCCGACGTTAGACCGGAACGATTTCCATTTTGTTACAGCTGCGTCAAATTCCCGCCCCAACAGCGGGCAATGCGGACGTCCTTTGAGATACTTCAACGTCAGCTCGTCAGGCGCGACAATAGCGGCAAGCGCGCCGGTATAAGACGTCATGTTGCACAGCGTCAGACGACCTGTCATGTTCAGAGAACGAATCGCCTCGCCGGTGTATTCGATTACATATTCGTCTAAAAATTCGTCCTTCTGACTCAGTTCGAACGCTTTGCTGACAACCGCCATGGCGAGGTCTTTTGCAAACACGCCAGGCGGCAGCGCGCCGTTAACGCGAACTTCCATCAGTTTCGGCTTGACCATCGGCAGCGACTGAGCCGCCAAAACGCACTCGCTTTCTTTGGCGTTGACTTCCAGAGCCAGCGCGCCCAGCGCCCCGCAAGTGGACGCATGCAAGGCGCCGCTGACAATCGTCATACCGGGCTGAACGATGCCCTGCTCAGGAGCGACTACGTAAATCAGCCCCTGATTGACGTTCCCGATTCCAAAACAGCCGATACATTTCTCTCGGCAGTTGTCAACAAGACTTTGAATCTGCTTCTCAACCTCCGGGGTTTTCGCCGCCTTGGCGGAAACGTTTCTGTCGACGGTTGCGATGGTTCTGTCCGGACGCCAAATATCCCGTCCGTCGCTGCGTAAGCGTTCAAACGCCTGCGGACCGGCGACTTCCGTAAGCAGTTGATAGTCTATATAAACTAACGGAACAGCGCCGTCCGCCGACTGAACGAGGTGGGCGTCCCAGATTTTGTCGAGTATGGTTTTAGGCGTTGGCATGAACCCCTCTGATGATTTAACGAAACTGGATTTCTGGATTCCTCAATAATCAATCGAATCCATGTTTTATTATACTCGTCTTCCAGTTTTTTACAAGACGGCGGGAGGAGGAGAATTAGCAATTGTCAATTAGCAATTAGCAATTGTTGAAACGCTTTGCGAAATTGCTAATTGATAATTGCAAATTGATAATTGTCCCTTGCGCCCCTTGACGGGGAATCGCGGGGCGAGTATAATCAAAATAAAAACTCGCGACTAACAAATTATCACGACTATGCAAACGATTTCCACGCAAACGTTAATACTCGGTTCCGGCGCCGCGGGACTCAATGCGGCAGTTTCCCTCAAACGCCTTGGCGTAGACGATTTAATCGTGTTGACCGAAGGGCTTCAGATGGGTACGTCTATCAATACAGGGTCTGACAAGCAGACGTATTACAAGTTGTCGCTGTGCGACGAGTCGGATTCCCCGGAACTGATGGCGCAATCGTATTTCGCGGGCGGGTCGATGCACGGCGACCTGGCTCTGGTGGAGTCCGCCGGGTCGGTTCGCGGGTTTATGAACCTCGTAACGCTGGGCGTGCCGTTTCCGTTTGATTCCTACGGGCGCTACATCGGATACAAGACAGACCACGACCCGTTTCGCCGCGCGACGTCCGTCGGGCCGTACACGTCCAGAGAGATGTGCCGGGCGCTGATCGCTCAAATTCCAAAACTGAACATTCGAGTTGAGGAATCCTGGACGGCGATTGAAATTCAGCCGACGTCGTCCGGCGGGGCGGTTTTGGCGGTTAACGCAAAAGGGGAGCTGGCAGCGTTTGAGTATGAGTATTTGGTCTTTGCCGTTGGCGGTCCGGCGGGGCT
>JAZRTH010000713.1:0-5455 GCA_045651945.1 Thermoguttaceae bacterium | reverse complement strand
GTCAGCGGCTGCATGTAGGCGACCAGCGCTAAGACGTTTTTGGCGCTTTGCGGCAGTTCGGACTCTCGCGTTGGCGTATAGAAGCCGTTGCGAACTGGCTCGAAGAGCGGGTCAAGCTGAACGCGCCATTTGACGCCATCGGGCGATTCCAGATAGTACGGGCGGGCGTCCTCTTTCCATCGCTGAGCAATCTTTTCAGCAGCGGCGGCAACGTCTTCTTCCGTAACGCCGGGCATGAGAGCGCAGACGTCTTCCGTAGTAATGTACCCGTCGTTTTCCGCATTGCCGACAAAGAGAATCGCCTCAAAAATGGACTCCGCCGAAACCGGACATTCTCCGTCGTCCTGAAGAGCTGCGGCAGCAATGGACTCGGTATGCGTCTCCATCGGTTCGGACGCGTCCGATTGACTTTGCTGAGAATCCAGCTCGCCGGTTTGGACGTCAGACGGTAAAGAATCCTGTGAAGAAGCGTCCTGAACGCCGCTCTGGGCGGTTGCGTTTCCTGACGGCTTGTTCATCAGCTGCTGGAACATGGACGACAAATCGTCCGCGCCGGCGTCCTGAGACGTCTGCTGGCGTTCGTCTTCCGGGAGAACGACTTCTTCGAAATCGGTGATAATTGGTCTGACGGGTCTCATGGTCGCTATAATAGCGCTTTTTGAGAATTAAATCAAGACTGATGGAGAGAAGCTGTTAGCTACTAGCTCCTAGCCATTAGCTTGTGGGTTAGTTATTCTTACGTCAAAAATTGAAGCTGGAAGCTAAAAAACAAAGCTAGAAGCTAGCAGCTAGGGGCTAGAAGCTCAAAACTCTTAAGTCGGCGTCAACCATCATGTTGACCAGCTGATTGAAATCGACGATCGGTTCCCAGTTGAGAACCCGTTTGGCTTTGCTGGCATCGCCGCAAAGCGTGCAGACTTCCGCCGGACGGTAGAATTTGGGGTCGATTTCGACGTACTTTTCGTAGTTCAGACCGACGCGGTCAAACGCCAGAGAGACAAATTCCCGGACTGAATGTTTTTTCCCGGTCGCGATAACGTAGTCGTCCGGCTGATCCTGCTGAAGCATAAGCCACATCGCCTTGACGTAATCTCCGGCAAAGCCCCAGTCGCGGCAGGCGTCCAGATTACCCAAAAAGAGCTTGTCCTGCAACCCGCATTTGATTTTGGCGACGGCGTCTGTAATCTTTCGCGTAACGAATTCAATGCCCCGGCGCGGAGATTCGTGATTGAACAGAATTCCACTGCAGCCGTAGATGTTGTAGCTTTCCCGATAGTTGACGGTAATGAAATGTCCGTAGACTTTCGAGACGCCGTACGGGCTGCGCGGGTGGAACGGCGTCTGCTCGTTTTGCGGCTCGGACTCGACTTTGCCGAACATCTCGGAAGAGCTTGCCTGATAGAACTTTGCGTCCGGCTTGACAAGGCGAATCGCTTCCAGCATGCGCGTAACTCCCAGCCCGGTGAAGTCGCTGGTCATGATCGGCTGCGTCCAGCTGGCGGGTACGAAACTCATTGCGGCAAGATTGTAGACCTCGTCCGGCTGAACGTCTCGAACCAACGCTTCCAGCGACGACTGATCGAGCAAATCCGCCTGATGCAAGGCGATTTTGTCTTTAATATGCTCGATTCGGCTGAAATTCTGGCTGCTGCACCGGCGAACCATGCCGTGGACTTCGTAGCCTTGTTCCAGCAGGAATTCACTTAAATAGGAGCCGTCCTGTCCGGTTACGCCAGTTATCAACGCTTTTTTCATTGGTTGGTTGCTTAGGTAGGAATTGGGGTTGTATTACAGTGTCTTTTTATGTATATTCTTATTATACAGTAAATTCTTAAAAAAGGAAGGGACAGGACGAACGTAATAATTCGGAATTATTTTCGGCGATTAGAAGATTTGTCCGAATGAGATAAGAGACGTTGCGACAGCGGACGAAAGTCCGCTATAGTCCCGATAGGGACGAAACTTATTGTAACCGGCGGTTTCACCCGCCGGTGGAAAACATGGATAATTAAATATCGACGAATACGCATTTCCTCCCGCGCCCCCCACTGGGGGGCGCGGGAGGAAATGCGGCTAAAGCGATAGGATGAGTATATTGCGTTTATTCCGTGGGCTGAAGCCCACGGTTACAAAGGTTGCGTCCCTCCGGGACGCGTTCATTATTCCAACTTACCTATCTTCGCAAGAAAATTTTTCTTGCTCCCATTCGGAATTATTTAATTTTCCGGTTTTCCTAAGATGTCTTTTTTGAAAATGATGACTATTGTTTTTAATTGAATATGAGTTCCATAACCAATAACGTAATTTGTATGAAATGGGGAACCAAGTTCTCCCCGGAATACGTCAATCTGCTGGCGGCGATGGTTCGGAAGAACTTGACGGTTCCTCATCGATTCGTCTGCTTTACAGAGAACGCCGAGGGGCTGGATTCCCGGATTGAAGTTCGTCCGCTGCCGGAAATGAACCTCGACGCCCGGTTGCCGGAACGCGGCTGGCGGAAGCTGACCGTCTTTCAGGAGCGGCTGGACGACCTCGTCGGGCAGGCTCTGTTTATTGACTTGGACGTTTTGATCTGGGATAATCTCGACTGCTTTTTTGAACTTGACGGCGCGTTTCGCATTATTCAAGACTGGAATTTGCCGGGAAAGAACATCGGGAATTCGTCGATCTTCCGGTTTGAAATCGGGAAACACCCGGATATTCTCCAATATTTTCTGGAACACGGCGACCAGGTTCGGAAAGAAGTCCGCAACGAACAGGCGTATCTTTCGCGAGAGATGCACCGCAAAGGGCTGTTGCAGTACTGGCCGGACGATTGGTGCGTCAGTTTCAGAAAAAGCTGCATGCGTCCGTTCCCGCTGGGATATTTTCTCGATACAAAACTTCCCCCGAAGGGAACCAAAGCGGTTATCTTTCACGGCAACCCCAACCCGGACGTTGCAATTAAGGGCTGGCATTCTCCTGACTTTTTCAAAGCCGTTCGCCCTGTTAAATGGATAGAAGAAACGTGGGCGAAATATCGGGAATAGTTACGCAGCGAAAAGTCGCCAGTCGTTTGCCAGATTGAGCGTATTGAGAGCGTCGCCGGTTTGGAGGTCGTAGAATTCAATTTCCGGCTGCGAGTTTTTCCAGATCGCGACGATGTTGCCGACCTGGAATTTTCGTCCAACGCAAGAGTCGTTTTTCAGAAGCGTGATAGTCCGCACCTGCTCTGGCGAGATTTCCTCATGGAGAAGTCTCGAGAACTCTTCGGTAATTATCGACAGGGTTTGAGCGTTGAATGAAAATGTCATAGGTTTTCTATTTTTACACTATTTTCTCTATCTTTCGGAATGAGGGGAAATATGCTGTTTCTATGTCGGTTTATTTTGGACTTATTCTTTAATTTGAGCAAAAAACACTTGAAATTTTCAAAAAAGCGATTAGATTATAAGTTATGTATACAATACCCGAAATAGGCGGTTTGTCGTCTCGAAAATCGATAATCAGAATCCCGTCGGAAACGGACGTTCCGATAACGCCTCGCGTGCGGCGGATTATAGACTCGCCCGAGTTTTATCGGTTGTCTCAGGTTACGCAGCTTGGCTTGGCTCCGTTGGTCTATCCGGCGGCGCGGCATACGCGCTTTGAACATTCCCTGGGCGTGTACCGTCTGTCGCTTCTGTACTTGCAGCGTCTGTCGTCGGACGAACGTTTTACGTCGACGATTTCAGACCAGTTGGCGGAACTGTTTATCGTAACCGCCTTGCTCCACGACGTCGGGCATTATCCGTACTGTCATTTGATTGAAGATATGGACTTGCCAGGGGTCAAGAGTCACGAACAGCGGCTGGGAAAGCGGCTTGCCGATTCCGAGCTGTCGGACGCTTTGCGTCAGGACTGGGGCGTCGACCCAAAACAGGTGGACGACCTGCTCAACGGGAGAACGGAAACGCTGGCAATGCGGCTGCTGGAGAGTATGATTTCCGGCCCGATCGACATCGACAAGATGGATTATCTGTATCGAGACAGCCTTCACGCGGGGGTTCCGTACGGACGTCACTTTGACCGTCGGCGCTTAATCGGGTCGTTGTGTTTGAACGAGGCGGGCGACCAGCTGGCGATTACCGACAAGGGCCGCACAGCGGCGGAACTGATGGTTTTCGCCCGATACGTCATGTTCAGCGAGGTCTACTGGCATCACACGGTTCGAGCTGCAACCGCCATGTTACAGCGAGCCGTCTATCGTCTTTGGGACGCGATAAACCTTGACGATTACGAAGAGCTTTCCGATTACGAGTTCCAGAATCGGCTTATCGACACGGCAAAGTCGACGGGGCAAAAGTCTGCTGTCGAGCTGTTGGACGGGCTTTTCGGCCGACGTCGCCGGATTTATAAACGAGTTAAAGAATTCAGTATTCTGGAAGATAGCGAAATTGTACGTCGTATATCGCGTAAGCCGTTTGAATGGCTTGTACGATGTTCATATCACGCCGCTCAACTGGCGTCTGCTGAATTGTCGATACCGATACAACCTGATGATATAATTATAGACGCTCCGCCATCGGCAAAAGAAGTTCAGTTCAAAGTGGACGTGTATTTTGCCCGGCAGAAGCAATATATTAAACTTCAGAAGGCGTCTCCCGCCGTCAATGCGTTGGCGACGGAACAGTTTGATTTTTTTGTCAAGCGCGCTCGAATTTTTGCCAGTCCGAACGTTGCTTCAGACCTTATGCGTTTGAGCGATGTCAACGGTTGGCTGGAACGCGCTGTAGAATTGACAGATCAAAGCGTTTAACAGTACAATGCCATATTATTCTCACAAAGATTCCTATGATCGTTACGCTCTGTTGCGCTGGTGGTGCCAAAATCAGTGGTGGGTGCAGATTGTTGTGCCCTGTATTGTTTGCGCCGGCGTGATTGGAGCGTTGCTTTATCAGTGGAATAACGAACGTCAAAGACAGGTTCAGGATAAGATCTTTGAAACGCAGTACGGGTACATGAAAACGCATCCGCCGGAGCTGGACCCTGATCTGGACGAAAAAGCCGCAGCGTGGCGCGTGATTCGTATGAAGAAGAACGACCCGTCTATGCCGATTCCGTACAAGAAAAAGCAGCTTATCGTCAAACACTGGAAATCGATTATCGTCGACATGAAGGCGGAAGAGATTCAGCGTCTGCACGACCTGTTACAGGATCAGCCGGTCAAGCCGACGGACGACATCGAGATTGACATTCGTAAATTCGAAGCCCCGTGGAAAGACGACGTTACGCTGGACGACATGGATGTTGATTTGGGAAAAACGATTCCCATGGCGGAAGACATGCCAGACCCGGCAAAGGCTCCGCCTGAAGATGACGATGAAGCCGCCGACAATCCAACCCCGTCTGATAATTTGAAATTGCCGGAAAAGGGGGATGCCCCTGATTCGGCTTCAAAGACAGATTCCAAGGGAAAAGAATCGGAAGACGCCTC
>JAZRTH010000712.1:0-7514 GCA_045651945.1 Thermoguttaceae bacterium | reverse complement strand
TATAAAAAGTTGTCATGCGTGGGGAAAAGGCAGTAGGCAGTAGGCAATAGGCAGTAGGCAGTAGTCTGTAGACAAAAGGCGCTAACGTCTATTCCCTGAAAAAGACGGAGGAAATAAAAAAACGTCTTGCAAGCCATCCTTGCAAAACGTTCTGAAATGGACCTGAGGAGGCTCGAACCCCTGACCTCAACATTGCGAACGTTGCGCTCTCCCAACTGAGCTACAGGCCCATTGCTTCGGCTTTTCAACCGATTTATGGAAAACATTCTACATTTTTTTCTCTGTCTGTCAAGTACCCGCTTCCACAGGAACAATATTTTTGGTATAATAAAAGCAGATTGAATATATATTGATTGTTTTTTTCCAGCGTGGAGCGCTTCTATCAATGACTATCGAAACAGAAAAACTGATTCAGCAAATACAGGACGTCAAACGCCGCTGGGGTTCCCGGCTGACGATTTTGGCGCATTATTATTGTCAGGACGACGTCGTTGCCCTGGCGGACTTCTCGGGCGACTCGTTGGGGCTGTCGCAGAAAGCCGCTGCGTCGACGGAAACAGAGGCAATTCTGTTCTGCGGCGTCTATTTTATGGCGGAAACCGCCGACATCCTCGTTAACTATACAGAGGGTTCAGACCAGCGCAACGAGAAAGAAATCCCGGTTCTCATGCCGGATATCGGCGCCGGCTGCCCGATGGCGGACATGGCGTCAGAAGAAGACGCCAAAACCTGCAAAGAGCAGCTGTCTGAGTACATTGATTTCAGCGACGTTACCCCGATTACGTACATCAATTCCTCGGCGGCGACCAAGGCGTTTGTCGCCAACAACAACGGGATTGTCTGCACGTCCGCCAACGCCGACAAAATCATGAACTGGGCGTTTGAACGAACGTCCAAAATCCTTTTCCTGCCGGATCAGCACCTCGGACGCAACACCGCTATCAAACGCGGCGTCGACCAGAGCAAAATTATCCTCTGGGATCCGCTCCAGCCCAGTCTGGGCGGCAATACGCCTGAGCAGATTCAAAACGCTCAGGTTATCCTCTGGAAAGGCTGCTGCCCGATTCATCAGCGCTTTTCCGTCGACATCGTCAAAAAAGTTCGGGAAGAACATCCAGACGCACTGATTTGGGTTCACCCGGAATGTCCGCAGGAGATTGTCAAGCTGTGTGACGGCGCCGGGTCAACGACGAAGCTCATTCAGGTTGTCAACGACGCCCCCGCCGGGTCAACGCTGGCAATCGGAACGGAATGGAAGTTGGTCGAACGGCTTCGCAAACAGAACCCGAACAAGACGTTTATCTGGCTGGGACAGTACCCGTCCGTCTGTTCCAACATGGCGAAAAGTACGCTGCCGAAAATCGCTCAGGTTTTGGAAAGCCTTGACGCTGGAAAGCCGATTAACCAGGTTCGCGTTGACGTCCAAACCGCACTTGCCGCCCGCGCGGCGTTAAAGCGGATGCTGGAAGTTTGAATTGAGCTGCTAGCTATTAGCCCCTAGCTGTTAGCTTGTTGTTTTCAGCTTCCTGGCTATAAAAACTAACGTAAAGAATCAATAATCATTAAGCTAATAGCTAGAAGCTAGCGGCTAAAAGCTAAACCACTCCCTATTCCCTACTCCCTCCCTTATACAGGAGTCCCGCTATGAAACAGACATTTTATTTGACCGCTCTCGGCGCCGCGTTCCTGTCAGCGGCTCTGATTTCAAACGTTTCGGAGAGCATTGGCGCGCCTCCATCGGGTAATCATTCTCGTCCTGGTGGAGCGCCCTCGCATCCCGGAGGAGCTTCTCGTCCTGGCGGAGCGCCCTCGCGTCCCGGCGGCGGGATTTCGTCGCGACCGTCATCGCCGCGTCCAAGTGGACATGTAAGTTCTCCCTCGCGACCGTCAGCGCCGCGTCCAAGTGGGCATGTTAATCCTCCGTCCAGACCGGGAGGACATCCAGGTCCGTCTCACGATAATCACGGGGGACGCGTTGTCAGAAGAGTTACCAGCAACACGCTTACCGGAGAGGTTATCAGAGATGAAAATTTCGGCTATACATCGCCTATACATCGGACGTATCAGCCGGGTGTGTTTGACCACCCGGGACCGGGTCCCGGACATCATCCCGGACACTATCCGCCTCCGCCTCCCAGACCATACTATCCATCTCGATCTTATTATCCATACTATTCAAACTCATACTATCCAGCGTTGCCGGCGTATCCGCCTCCGCCGCCGGGATTCCCGCCGCCCCCTGCGTTTTGGCCGGGATTCATTTACAACGGTCTGCCGATTTTGATCAACGCGAACGTCAACGTCATTCCGGACTATCCCAATATTCAACAGCTGGGATTGTTTGGCGTCTATGACAGCTACGGAAATCGCAGCGGAAGCCTGTTAATTTACTATAATCCTCAGAATAACAAACTGGGCGGATACTTCAATCCTGCGGGAACAAAATACACCCGTTCCATTCAGGGACTCGTATCTACTGTCAATGGCGTTCAAACGGCAATGTTTAAAGTCAACGACCAATTCCAAACCGAGTGTGCAGTTCCATTCTCAGAACTCCTTGCTGGAGCGTCTGCGTCTGGAATGATGCTAACACCCAGTCAGGTTGATGGCGGCGAGCCGGAAGGGGCGGTATTTACGCTTCAACGATTGAAATAATCCATCTTTACAACCTGTGTTCAAGACGTTATAATACGGGCATGAATACGCCCGTATTTTTTTTATTGACGATACTCTCCGTTTCCCTCTTGTTCGCTCAGCAGGAAACGGATTATCAAGACGGACCGGAACTGGAATCCGTTGCGGAAGTTGAACAGACGCCCGCGCCTGCCCCCGTTTCTGAAAAAGACGTTCAAGAGCCGATTTTGGAAGACGCCCTGCCGCAGGACGACGACATTCAAGACGACGTTCAATCCCAACGGGATGACTCTCTGCCGCAGGACGACGTTCAGAAAGATACGCAGGATGAGCCAACGCAAAAGGAAAACGAGGACGATATTAAAGTCGTTGCGCCGCCGTCGGCTGACAACCACCCCGCTATTATTCCGGAATCCGTTACTCCAGACGTTCCTATACAGAAAAACGAAGCGTCCAGCTCACAACTCGCAGCTCGCAGTTCTGTCGCGTCAGCGGATCCGCCCAACGTGGTTTTAATTGTCGCGGACGAATTAGGGTTGGGAGACGTCGGCTGTTATTTTGGGGCGCAAAACGCAGCGCCGAGAATCTGTCAGTTGGCAAACGAAGGATTGCGGTTTACCGACTTCTCCGCTTCTGCGCCGGACAGTTTGTCGGCTCAGCGAGCGATTGTCACAGGCAAGCGGTTTGGCAAAAACGTCGAATCGACCGGGTTGGGCGCAATCGCTAAAAAACATAGTTACCGGACGGCGTTTTTCGGTCAATGGCTTTTGGGAACAGACAGCGCAGCTCTGCCAACTGGCTGCGGTTTTGACGTCTTTTGGGGAACAACGGCGCCGGCGGACAAATGGCCCTTCCATCCGGTTGCGGGAGAACTCAACGCGCCGTTAAAGGTTTGGGACAACAACGCTGTCGTTGGATACAATCTCAACCCGGAGACGTATAATAAACAGATTTCCGCCCGGGTTGCGAAGTTTATCAAAAAAGCGCCCAACGATCCCTTTTTTGTCTGCGTCTTCTTCCCGTCGTTCAGACCGCTGACAAGTCAGGAACCGGACGCGTACAGCGCGGCCGTCGCCAGGCTCGACACAGCCGTCGGAGAAATCGTTGACGCTGTCGACGCTGCGGGCGTTACAAATAAAACGATGATCGTCTTCCTGTCCTCCTGCGGACCGAACCGCGCCTGGGGCGCTCAAGCCGGGTCGACCGGACCGTACCGCGCCGACGTCGGTTTTGAAGGGACGATTCGCGTTCCCTGTATTGTCCGGTATTCGGAAAAAATCAAACCCGGCGTTTACAATTGTTTCGCCAATCAGCTGGACGTCCTCCCCACTGTTGCCCAACTGTGGAATGTAACAGATGAAGAACTCGGCAAACGCGAGGGGAAATCGCTTGTCAGCGTCCTTGACGGAAAGACGACTCCGGTTTATAAGTCCTTCGCTTACTTCTCCACGGACGGCGCTGTCATTGCCGTCAGAGCGGATAAATGGAAGCTGTACTGTCCACAGGAATACAAATCCGTATCCAAAACAGAAAATGATAAACCGGGCGTTCCCGCTCCGTACGTAATAAAAACCATCGACTGGGAACTGTACGACCTGTCAGACGATCCCGGCGAAACAACGCCCAAAAACGACGAGCGACCGGACATAATTGAGACAATTCGAAAAGCTATTAACAGATAATGAAAGGCGGTAATGGAGCGACCAACGGGAGCTAAATTACGCTTCTATTAAAGCGTAACTCCGTTCGTTTCACTCACTCCGTTACCGCCTTTCACTCGCAACTCCCATGCATACCATCACCTGCGCTCAGGCGCGACAGTTCGACTCGTTAGCCGTTGAAAAATACGGCGTCCCTTCAATCGTTTTAATGGAAAACGCTGGACGAGGTCTGACGGATTTGCTCTGCCGGCAAAATCCCAAACGAGTCGTTGTTTGCTGCGGAAAAGGCAACAACGGCGGGGACGGTTTTGTAATCGCTCGCCATCTGGATTTACGTGACATTCCCGTCGACGTCTTTGCGATTGGTTCGGCTCAACAGTACAAAGGCGACGCGTTGATCAATCTCAACATCCTTCTCAAACTGGGAATAAACGTTCAATTCATCACGGAAAACGAGCCAAATTTGGAAAATCTCGCCTCTGCGCTGGAAAAAGCGGACTGGATTGTCGACGCGCTGCTGGGAACCGGGGCGAAAGGACAGCCTCGCGCCCCCTTCGATACTGTAATTAATTTAATCAATAAAACAAATAAAAAAGTTTTAGCTGTCGATCTTCCCAGCGGACTCAACGGCGACGACGGTTCTCATACAACATCTTGTATAAGAGCAACCCTTACCGGCAGTATGGGAGCAATTAAAACTGGTTTAATCCAAGCCGATTCTTCCCTCGTTGGAACTGTTTCCGTAATCGACATTGGGGTCTATCCCAAAGAGCTGTCATAACTCTTTAGTATTATTGGATTTGAAATTTTACTTGTTAAAAATCACGTCAAAATATAAACAGGTTATCCACATTTTGAATCAGCCAATTCGAGCGTTTCAGGAAAGATTTTTAATCAAGTTTGAAAGAGTGAATTGCTTTATATTTTCGGTATTTCCATCATTCTTTCAAACGTTTTTCAAAAAATTTTTAAGAAATCATGTAGCGCCCATTTGACACAAAAACGATTTGCGGTTACAATGCTTTTTATCAAAGTTGAAGACGACAGCGGATAAATGAATTAGCCGTGTTTTTAAGGATGAAAGCGTCTTTTTAGTAGAATGGATTCTATGGGTAAAATAGATAAGATTTGAAACGGAAACAGTGTAATTTTGTGTCCTTATCAGAGGTCATTCTCTTGTTGAGGGCAAAAGTTGCCTGTATAAAATATTTTCGAGGCAGGACGTGCATAATCACGATACGGATATCGACTCTTTGTTCGTAAGGAGCAACCGTTCCAACGTTCCTTTAGAACAAAACAGTTCGGATTCACCCGCAGACGGCGCTGCAGCTATAGCCACGCCGTTTGACAAGCTCAACGCAGCAGCGGCTCGACTGGCGCAAACGTTTGATTCTTTACCGTCAAACGCAGACGCGCGCCGAAGCGCCAAAAGCGCAGCAGCGGCGAAAACGTCAGCGATGGCAGAGCAGCCCAAACCGGCTCGCGTTGGCAGGTTCGCGACTCTGGAAGATTTCGTCGCGGGGAAGAAGAACGTTGTCAGTCTCAACGTCGCCTATAGCATTCTCGACATGCCGGGTCAGTACAGCCCATTGCTTTTCTACGGCGCTTCCGGACTGGGAAAAACGCATTTGCTTCAAGGTATTTATACAGAATGCGTTCGCCGAAAAATCCGGGCGATGTACTGCACCGCCGAACAGTTTATTACAGAGTATATGGACGCTCTGCGGAACAACACGTGTTCTTCCAACAGAGCAAAATTCCAAAAGCTTCGTTTTCTCATGCTCGACAACCTCGATTTCCTTCAGGGCAAAGTCAGCACGCAGCGCGAGCTTCATACTATTGTTTCTGACCTGTTAGCCAACGGCGCTCAGGTGGTTTTCGCGTCGACGGAACATCCCCGCAATTTAACAGGATTGGAAAAGTCCTTGCAAAGCCTCTTCGACGGCGGGCTGATTTCTCCTTTACAGCAATCGGAATTCGAAACGCGCTTGGAAATTGTTCGCCGGATGATTGCTGCTAGAGGGATTAATCTGCCGCCGGAATCGATTCGTCAAATTGCTTCTCAATGCTCCGGCAACGTTCGCGAGATTATCGGCGTTCTCAACCGTTTGGAAATCAGTCTTATTGCAGACCCGACTGTCAACGCGCAATCCCTTACTGCTCTTAAAGTTCAAGAGATTCTGGACGAATGGGTTCGAGACACCAACTTTATGGTCTCGTTAGCCAAGATTGAAAAGACGGTTTGCCAGGCGTTTGATCTCCACGATACAGACCTCAAGTCCAACAACAGAACGCGTCAGTATTCGTACCCGCGGATGCTTGCAATGTGGCTTGCCCGAAAGTACACTCGCAAGGCGTTAAGCGAAATTGGAGACTACTTCGGAAACCGCTCGCACTCAACGGTTATTTCCGCCCAGAAGAAAGTTGACGAATGGATTACTCATCGATTTGTAATCGACATGAACAACAAGTCGCTGGAAATTTCCGCCGCAATTCAGAGCCTGGAAGATCGCCTTCGCCGCTGCTTATAAGCGCTAACCGGACGCAGTAAAAGCGCTTTTAAATAGTTGCGAGTTGCGAGTTGCGAGTTGCGAGAGATTTTTTGAGGCGCTTGCGTTTCTCGCTACTCGCTACTCGTTTCTCGCAACTTGATTTACCAATAATTTTTGATTAATTCGGACTTGCTGGAAGAATAAAATTTTTTTAAAAGTTCCTTTATTTTTTCCTTGTCGAGGGGGTTGACGGAAACTAAATTATTGATAGGATAGAAGCATAATCAATAACGATTCAAGAGTAAATAAAACGTTTATTAAACTGCTCAACAAGCAATTCAGATATTCAAAAAATAATACTTAAAAATCATTGGTCGTTGGTTCGTTTGATTAAGAACGGAAGCATAGAAATCAATAAAAACCAGACCGATGTTTAGCGCGACGCCGGAACGGAAGACGGCGTCGCGTTTTTGTTTTTAAGATGTAACAAAAACCTTCTCAATAAAAACGCTGCGGCTGCAATCCACAGTATCGGATCTATCATCGACGTAAAATAATTATCGTAGATTCCCAATATGTACAGAACGTATCCGGCAAAAATTGTAACAGCCCCGACTGTGTCTGACAGGATAATTCCAACGACGGCAAACGCCAGCGCGTACAGCGGCAGATATCCGTACTGGAACAGGTCAAAGGGAATCGCGCCGATCTCTCCGCCATAGAGAAA
>JAZRTH010000711.1:0-1054 GCA_045651945.1 Thermoguttaceae bacterium | reverse complement strand
AAATCACGATCCGACATGGAATATTTGACCGCAATCGGGACAATCCCACAGGATTTTGACAAATCGAGCGGTAACGCCTTCTCCAGAACGAGCGTCGCCAGGATCGTACCCGTCGTCATAGTGTTTGTGAATGGAGTCTGTGCAGTTCTGGAAGAATCCGACTGTCCAGAGAAAATCCTGTACGCGAGAACCGTTGCTGAATTCGATGCCCAGTGCACGGTTTTGCATATAGTTGCTGATGCCTGACATGCTCAACGGGCGGTCGTTAAACCACATCTGATGAACGCCAGTAAGCTGTTCGACGCTGGAGGGTTCCTTGAAATATCCGATTCTCATATCGCCCAACCACGGCAATTCTTTGATGCCGAGATAAACGTCTTTGAACGCCAAAGAGGACGGAGCGAGGTCGAAATTGCACTTGTAAACAAACTGCTTGTACGAACCGGCAACGCCAATCCAGGCGCGGCGGAGGTCCGTGCCGTTTCGCATGTTGCCAGCGCGGGCTTTGGAAGCGTCATTCTGATCGAAGAAGTCCGCTTCATACTGAAGACGTCCAGAAACTTTAACGGACGGCTTTTTGGCGTCGTCTTCTTTCTTTTTGGCGGCTTTGTCTTTTTCGGCTTTAAGCTGAGATTCCAGCGATTCCAGACGTTTATTGAGCGCGTTCCATTGGTCAGGAGAAATTGAATAACCAGACGGCGTTGGCGCTGATTCAACGATTTGATCCGGAGTTACAATCGAACTCGGGACGTCCTGAGCGTTCGCCGGAACGACGAACAATACTGTCAATGTACAAAAAACGATTGTCGCAATCCATTTCCGTTTAAATATTATGACGCTTTTCATGATTTCTTAACGCTTTCGCGCTTCTCGGTATCCGTTTCCTCTTGATTCTTTATCCGTACAGAGTTATATTGAATCCATATAACCCCCACAATCCTCTTAATCGTTACTATCGTCAAAAAGCATAGATTTATTTAACGACTAAAAGCAAAATAGGGAATATAGACAAAAGCACAAAAAATAATTTATAAAAAATGGAAAAATTTTACAA
>JAZRTH010000710.1:0-4093 GCA_045651945.1 Thermoguttaceae bacterium | reverse complement strand
AATGTCCGCTCCCCAGAAACGTTCCCCCCAGCCCCTTGATTTTATTTTGAAAATCGACACAATATAAGAATCATGTTGAATACTAACAAAAACGCTGTCGAATTGTCTAACGAAGAAGCCCAACAATCGTCAGGGGGATTTCTGTCAAGAGGATTTCTCTACGGAGCCATAGCCGCTCTGTTTTATACGGTTTCCGCTCTTTGCGTTCGTCAGTTGGTTGCGATGGACAGTCCGTACGCGCTGCCGCTGTTTGTTCGAGAATCCGTCGCCGCTCTTGTCGCGCTTCCGATTGTAATTTGGGGATTGATTCGTCATACGATTCCCACGAATCAATGGCGATTCTGGGGCTTGCTTTTTGGCGTTTCCTGTCTGATGCAGGTCCTGGGCAACATCACGTATATTTGGCTGTTCGACATGGCTGGCATTGCTATTGCTCTGTCGTGCGTCTGGACAGGCGGGCTGTTCAGCGCTCAGACGTTTGACCTGCTTTGTCTCAAAGAGCGGTTTAACGTCAGAACGTTTATTGGTCTGACGATTGTATTAGCGGCAGTTTGCTGTATTGGAATTGGACTGGGGCAGGGCGCCAATACGTTGACCTCTTTGAGCAAATACGGCGCGGGAGCAATTGCGCTGATTATTCTCGGCGGGCTGCTGGTTGGAATTATGAACTCGTCGACCATGGCGTCCGTAAGAGCGTCCTGTAAAAACGACGTCCCGTTCTGGGTTCCGATTCTGCTTGTTCCCGGCAGCGGGACGATTGTTCTGGGAACGCTCAGTTTAATGGAACACGGATCCGGGATTTTCACCGCGTTGACGTATCAGCAGTTTGGCGTCGCGTTACTGGCGGGCGTTGCAAATCTGATCGCCTTTGCCGCTCTGGTTAAAGGGCTGAAAACAACGTCGTTGGCGTACATGAACCTTCTCAACGCGTCTCAGGTCGCGCTGGGCGCTTTGGCGGGAATCTTTTGGTTTATGGAACCCAGCAACGGATTTATTATCGCAGGAATTATCTTGACAATCGCTGCGATTCTTACAGCAAAATAAACAGACTCTTCCGGTAAGTTGAACTTGGCGTTTGAGCAGGTCAATCCGTTCACGGATTTGACGGATTAAACGGATATGCACCGATTGATTATTGGATATTCATAATCAATCGGCAAGACGAATAATTCAAAACTAAAATTTAATTCTTAATTATAAGAATGATTTTAAATGAAAGCTGATATTACCGGAAACTACTCGGTGTGAATCCGTCTCATCCTCGTTTTCCGTGTGGGACCTTAATAGACCCAAAATAAACCATTTGAAGAATATCCGGTTGGCAATTCCGTTTAGACGGACATAAAATAAATAGCTATCTCAAATATTACCAGCAGCGTTGCGCGAGCGGAAAGACTGGCTGCTGCGCGATATTCGTCCAAGTAGAATTTACCGTCGACATTATAAATCAATCCGGCTGAAGCGCTGGTTGCAAACGACAGAATCAAAGCCAGAATTACCGACCATTTACAAATCTGAAGCGGCGTAACAAAGCAATAATACAAATCAATCAGACTGTTTACAGTGTTCTTTGTAACAACGCACAGGATTATCATCGCCAACGGAACGAGAGCAAAAAAGAACGCCGCCCTTCCCAAATACAGCGGAAGTTTCCAAAATCTTTTCGGCGGGGTTGGCGAATTCTGTTCCATAATACAAATTATAGATGTTCAATAAAGAGCGAGATCGCTAAAGAGCCGTATTTCAAAACACAGGTTCCGCCTTGTCGACGAAACCTCTGTTTGATTTGTATCGCGTTACGGTCAGGGGACATTATGACGATATGTCAGAATGCGCCCTGCCCTGACGAAATCCGGTTTATTTGGATCCCAAAGTCCAGTTGACATACTGGGTAACGACAATGCCGTTGTTCTTGGCGTACGCGCCAACGGAAAGGGAAGAATCCTTGACAAATTCCTGATCGACCAGGCAGTTGGCCTTGAAGAAGGCGTTGATTTTGCCGTCGATAATCTTGTTGAGGATGCTTTCCGGCTTACCGGCGTTTTTGGGGTCGTTCGCCATCGCAGCGAGCTGAATTTCGCGTTCTTTGGCAATGACTTCAGCCGGAATCTGGTCGCGGTTGAGGTATTCCGGATGCATGGCGGCGGCGTGCATGCAGACGTCTTTGGCGGCTTCATCGTTTTTGCCTTCGGTAGCAATGATAACGCCAACCTTTTTGTTGTGATGAACGTAAGCCGCGCCGTTGCCTTCCAGACGGGTGAAGCGGTTCAAACGGAAGACTTCGCGAATGCGGTTGTAAAGTTCTTCCATCTGTTCCTGAAGGGTCATGCCTTCCTTGGACGGCGAGGCGGCGCCCATGACTTCTTCAGCGGTCTGTCCGCCTTTTTCCAGGTAGACGTTAGCAATGTCCTGAGCCAGTTGAAGGAATTCGGGGTTGCCGGCAACGGGAGCGCTTTCGCAAAGCAGTTCGATAATCGCAACGCCGTTTTCGTTAGCGGCGGTAGCCAGAACGCCTTCTTCTGTTGTACGTTCAGCGCCCTTTTCGATCATCTTGAGCTTGCCCTTTTCACGCAGAATCGTCAACGCCTTTTCGGCGTCGCCGTCAGCTTCAGCCAAAGCCTTTTTGCAGTCCATCATGGGCAGACCGGTTTTGTCACGGAACGCTTTAACCAATGCAGCAGTAATTTCAGCCATTGTATATTCTCCTTACTATACGGGGTTATTTGTTAATGTTGAACCTGAATTCCGGATCAGGCGAGAATCCAAAAACGACTCTCGCCGAAAACCGAGTAAATCATTCGTCTTTGCCTTCGTTCTGGGCGGACTTGATGGCTTTGCCTTCCAAAACAGCGTCAGCCAGTTTGGTCATGATCAATTCGATAGAACGAATGGAGTCGTCGTTGCCGGGGATAACCAGATCGACTTCGTCCGGGTCGCAGTCGGTATCGATCAGAGCAACGGTCGAAATGCCGAGTTTGTGGGCTTCAGCAACAGCGTTCTTTTCCTTGCGGGGGTCAATCAGAACGATAACTTCCGGCAAACGGTTGAGCAGACGCAGACCGTTAAGGTTGTGATAAACCTTGCGATATTCACGGTTGAGCGAAGACTGCATCTTTTTGGAGTACAGATTGATTTCTTCTCCGTTGAGCAGGGTTTCCAGTTCTTCCAAACGGCTCATACGTTTACGAATGGTGCGGAAGTTGGTCAGCGTACCGCCCAGCCAGCGTTCGGAAACGAACGGCATGCCGCAGCGCTGAGCCTGTTCAGCGACAACGTCGCCAGCCTGTCGTTTGGTTCCAACAAACAAAACCAGACTGCCAGCAGCGGCTACCTGAGCCAGGTACTTTTGGGCGCGAAGAAGACCGCGGACTGTTTCGCGAATGTCAATGATGTGAATCTTGTTGCGGCGGCCGTAGATGTACGGACGCATTTTCGGATTCCAACGGCTGGCGCGATGACCAAAATGAACGCCGCTTTCAATGAGTTGAGTTACAATTGCAGATACGGGGGATGCAGCTTCGGACATGAAATATGTTCCTTCTAAATGCTTAAGGGTATACGTCCGGATAGAATGCTGCGCGTCGAGAGTACGGTTCTCCCGATATGAAAGGCACGCCAGGAAACAAACGCCGGACGTTAAACGCGATCTCTAAAGGAACCGTCTGCGTTCTGGATCGCTTTTCAAAACAAAGACGGATAAAACAAAAAATACAACCCAGCCTGGATTTGAACCAGGGACGAGGGAGCCAAAATCCCTTGTGTTACCACTACACCACCGGGTTACTGTTTTGACTACTGTCAAAAACAATTGCGGTCATTATATCCAATTAATATTATATTGCAAGGGGGAGGGGAAAAAGAATAATTGACAAAATACAAAGTCTGAATAAAACAAGCAACAAGACGGTTTATCCTTTGCTGAGCTTGTTTTCTTACCAAATACGTTACCCCTGCTGTCTTTGACTATTAAAAAAATCCCGCAGCCAATTTTGAATAATCAGTTGCGGGAAAACGATTTGTACAGTTATCAAATCCGAAAGCGCGTCTGCTTCCGAGAGAGATGATTTGCTTAATCCTCTTCGACTTTCTTCCA
>JAZRTH010000709.1:0-1978 GCA_045651945.1 Thermoguttaceae bacterium | reverse complement strand
TTTGAGCGATTCTTTTATCGTTATCAGAGTTTTGATTGCAATGATAAGAATAAGACGTCATCAGCAAAATAACTTTATTGATTTTTGCATCTTTCGTCAAAATTAACGATAAGTTGAAATTGTCCAGCAAGTCGTCAACCTGTTTCATTATATCTCTATTGCCCATGCCCAGCAATAGCGCCAAAGATGTAATCAATGTAGAATAGTCTTCTTTCTGTTGACTCAATCGCGTTACTAATTGACGCAGCAGTTCTATTGATTTCTGCTCGTCTTTTTCAAAACCGATTCCAAAGTAATATGCAATTGCCAGCTTTTGGATAGCTGTTGCGTTCCCGGAATCGGCGACAGACTGCAATAACGCCTTGCCCTTTTCGACGTCCTTTTCCGTCCCCAGCCCTTCCATATACCCAAACGCCAGGGGTATTTTAGCGTCTTCAAAATCGGCGTCCGCCGACTTTTTAAAACATTCAAACGCGGTCTTGTCGTCGTTTTTATCGACAGCTTTTTTCCCTAACTTATACCAGGCTTCTGCCGACCCCGCTTCCGCCGCGACCTTGAGCCATTTTTCCTCTGCGACAGGAATATTGTTGTTTTCCGCATCTTTCGCCAATTTCAACGCCGCTTCAACGCTGCCGGATTCGGCTTCTTTAAACAGTTCTGTGATATCCTCGTCAGACAGCCTGTCTTTCGCCTCGTATTCAGACCTGGGAGAGGGCGTAAACGTCGGAACGGGCGGCGGTTCGTCCAAATCCGCGTTGGTAACGACGTCTGCGAGTCCGACTTCAACAAGGGCAGCCAGAGACGTTAAAACGAGTATAAATAAATAGAAAGCAGTAATCGTAAATTGGCGCGTTGACATTGTCGTTTTCCTTGTTTAGTCATTTTCAAGATATTGCTTGGCGATATTAAATCATCGCGTTACCATATTAAACCAGAACTGGTTATTTTTGTCAAGATAAATAGTAAGGAATAAAAGCGGACGTCTGGTTAGAAATAAGGGGGGGCTTTTGCGGACAGTATGTCCGCGAACCAGCGGGGCGGAGAGGCTTTCCGCGTTCAGAAGATTTTTGGATGCTTCCGCGGTTCCTTGACGGCGGAGCCGTCAAGTTGTAGCCCGAGGACGGGCTACATCCAAGGGAGGTTTTCGGTTTCGTCGTTTTGGTATGCACGCTTCCGACGGCTTCTGTTAGAGTTGTGACATTTTTCGGAGTGCGAGAGTGAAGCGTTAGCGGAACTCTCCCTTTTTTTAGCGAGCGATAGCTCGCGTTTTTCTTTTAAACGGTTCTAGCGTTTTCGACGTCGAAACGTTTTTCGTTGTTCTTGTCGTTTTTCGAAAAGCGGGAGCTTTGCTCCCGCACTCCGACAGGGGGGCGCATCGCCGTAAATACAAAGCGAGAGTCCCGCGGGTGCGGAACTCTCGCCTGTGAAAAACATCGCTTTGTTTAATCCCACGCGGGATTGTGCCTGCTTGCTATGCTCATGCGGCGTGACGCCAATCGATGTCGTCGCTCCACAGTTCGTTCATAACGTCGGCAACGGTCTTGGAGTCCGCTTCCGCCGTCTGTTCTTCTTTGCTGTCCTCTTTCTTGGCGACCGCCTTGGTCAGCATGACGCCGCTGGTCATACGGTTGTTTTCGCTCATGAACGGATAGATGTCTGAAAGTCGATCCGCCTGATCCCACTGATAGTTGTACTCGAAATCGTCCAGCAGATAGGATTCTTCTTCCTCTTCGACAATCTGTTTGATTGCCGCCGGGGTCGGCAGAGCCGCCGGCTGAGCGGCTGGCGTATCGCCGCAGTTGCAGACGATAATCGAGTAGTCCACTCGCCAGTCGCCCGCCTGAGATTTGCCGTTGTTGGTGTCGCGAGTGAGCATTTCGAGGTCGTGATCGCAGTTCTTGCCGTCAACGTTGAAGTCGACAAAGTCCGGATCGGCTTCCGTATAGGCGGCGTAGTCGGATTCGTCGAAGTTGTCGAT
>JAZRTH010000708.1:0-4658 GCA_045651945.1 Thermoguttaceae bacterium | reverse complement strand
TGTACGCCCTCTTTGACGGACAGAAGATATTCAACAACCCGAAACCCGACACGCTGATAAAGTTTTTAGTCGACCAGGGAACCTCCGCCGGCGACGTTGTTCTCGATTTCTTTTCCGGGTCGGCGACAACGGCGCACGCTGTCATGCAGCTAAACGCCGAAGACGGCGGGAATCGACGGTTTATTATGGTTCAGCTTGACGAACAGTGCGACCCAAACAGCAAGGCGTACAAAGCGGGCTATAAGACCATCAGCGAGATCGGCAAAGAACGAATCCGCCGCGCCGGCGCGATAATAAAACAATCTTTAGCCCCCGCCGCTTCCCCACTGGATGCCGGCTTCCGGGTATATAAAATCGACGACAACGAGTGAGAAATTGAAGGCGCGTTCTAATCGTAGCCCTCAGAATCATTTCGTATTTGATCTCCACGCCTAAAGGCGTGGGCTACGATATTTTAACCTTAGGTTTTCTCACAGCTAAAGCAGTGAGAAAACTTTGTATTCTCCCCATTTTAAAATTTCCTCGCCGCCCCCCTTGAATTTTTACAGAAATCGGTTATACTTTCCGTTTTCAAATGAATCTCGAATGGGGATACTATGTATCAACCATTCCACAGACGAGAACGTACACGCGTGTTGTACGTCAAGGGACCTGCCCCCAGCCGCCGTCTGGCAAAAGCGTTTGCTTTTGTGGCAAAGAGATTCGCATTAGCCATCATTAAGGAGAAATTCTGTGGCAGTTCGCATTCGTATGAAGCAGATGGGTCGCGCCCATCGTCCGTACTACCGTATTGTAGCGGTAGATTCCCATAGCCCTCAGTTTGGTCGCGTTTTGGAAGAATTGGGAACTTACGATCCCGCCGTTCCGGAAACCGACGCTCGCGTTACTCTGAAAAATGAACGCGTTGCTTACTGGATGTCTGTTGGCGCTCTTCCGACCGAAAAGGTTGGCGTTCTTATCAAGAAATACGGTCCCAAGGGAACCCATCTTGAAGCTCAAAAAGCAGCCGTTGAACGACTTGCCAAAAAGCGCGCTCGCGTAATCCCGGCTCCGAAAGCCAAACCGGCTCCCGCAGCTGAAGCTCCCGCTGAAACGCCAGCTGAGTAAATTATAAACAACAGTAATCAAATAAATCAGAGTTAGTCCTTCAATGCGGTTTGACATCCTCACTCTGTTTCCGGAGATTTTTTCCGGGTTTTTATCAGAAAGTTTGCTCAAGCAAGCGCAGGACAACCAACAGTTGGAAGTTCATTTGCACAACTTTCGCAACTGGACTCACGACAGACACAACACAGTCGACGACCGCCCTTTCGGCGGAGGTCCTGGAATGGTTATCATGCCCGGTCCTTTAATCGACTGCGTGGAAGAAGTTCAGACGTTAACCGAGCCTCCCGCTCACATCCTGCTGACTTCTCCACAAGGCAAACCGCTTAAACAGATTGATATCGAGCGATTCGCCCAACTTCCGCGCATTATGATTATCTGCGGAAGATACGAAGGGTTTGACGAACGCATTTCGCAAATTCTTCAGCCTGAAGAAGTGTCGCTGGGAGACTTTGTTCTCAACGGCGGCGAGGTTGCCGCGATGGCGATTGTCGAAGCGGTTTTTCGGCTTCTTCCCGGCGCGTTGGGAGATCAGCTCAGCGCGGTTACAGATTCCTTCTCCTTTGGAGATCGGCTTCTGGAAGGTCCGCAGTACACTCGCCCGCGAGAATATCGAGGATTAACCGTCCCGGAAATCCTGCTCAACGGCAACCATCAGGCAATCGACAAATGGCGGTTGGACGAAGGGTTAAAGCGAACGATAGAACGCCGACCCGATTTGATTACTGAAGAAATTCAACGGAAAATTGACGAAGCGAACATGCCCAAACGAAAGCGGAAAGCGCGTCCCAAAACTGACCCGGACGCAAACCTTTGATTCCGCAGTCCTCTTTGAGCGTTCACAGAAATTACAACCTAAAGTACCATAAAGAAAGGTAAGCAGCCATGAGTCAGGAAATTATGAATTTGGCAGTTCAACCCTGCCTGAAAAAAGACGTTGCCGATTTCGAAATTGGCGATACTGTTGAAGTTCATTGCCGTATTCTCGAAGGTCAGAAAGAACGTATCCAGATTTTCTCCGGCGTCGTCATTGCCCGCAGCGGTTCTGGCGCCAGCGAGATGTTCACCGTCCGCCGTATTGTCCAGGGTGAAGGCGTTGAACGCAAGTTCCCGCTTCACAGCCCGAAAATCGCGAAGATCGTCGTTACTCGTTCGTCCAGAGTTAAGCGCGCCAAGCTGTACTATCTGCGTCAGAGAACCGGCAAGGCTGTCCGTTTGGAAGAACGCCGCAACACAAAGAAAGCCGACAAATAAATTTATTGTTTGTCCCTTTTGACAACCAAAACAATAAAGCCGAGACGTTTTTAACGCCTCGGCTTTTTTAGTTCATTGTTAAACAGAAACAATCAAAATCTGTTTAGACGTTATTGTTTTCCAGAAAGGAAAAAGGGGTGGGACGTCTGTCGCCAAACGTCCCGAGCAAAATCAGTCGTCTTCATCCAGATCGAATTCGAATTCTTCTTCATCGCCGCCAAATCCGCCAGCGTTGTTCATCAGATAAAGCATGATTCCAGTCTGACCCATCTTGACAATGCCGCCGTCGATTTCCAGCGAGAAGGTCGCTCCGCCATTGCCGTTCAATCCAGCGCTATACCAGATCTTACCAGTGTTTTCGTCAGCGCTTTCAGCAACCGCTTCGAGAATGTCTCGGGTGTCTTCACCGATGAACGTAAACTTGGAGAACGTGCTGATAAGTTCTTTAACGTTGAGCATGCCGTAATCCAGATATCCGTTCGGAACAGCCGCGTCATTGGAAGCGACTTTCTTGATCAGAGCAACGGCGTCTTTGCCAGCAGCCAGATAGAATGAGTCTTTGCCAACAGCGTAGGCAATCGTAATGTTGTCGCCGTAAATCGCCTGGATCGTCTTAACGACTTCCTTGATTTGCTCAGCGTCGTCTTCGTCGTCGCTTTCTTCCGCCTTCTTGAGCAGTTCTTTTGTAATCTTTTCAGTCGGAATCGTCGCAACGTTGAACGTCAGTCCTTCCCAGGTTTCTGCGTCGGCTTTGCAATACTTGCCAGCGTCTTTGACCGTTTCTTTAATCCAGTCTTTGATAACTCCGTCAATCGCTTCGATGTTAGCGCCCTTGGAAACGGTAACAAAGCTGATGTCGTCCGTCTTGAAATAGACGGCGGCGCCAGACTTGGTAACTTTACCGTCGTTGGCTTTAACAATGTCTTCGATAACTGCAGAAGTCTTTTCAATCAAGGAATTTAACTTTTCTTTGCTGATTTCAATTTCGTCATCGCTGTCAGCAATCGCTTTCAGAACAAGGTCTTTGTACATTCCAAGAATTTCCAGAGTTGACTTGGTTTCTTCCGGAATGCTGACTTCGGAGCTGTATCCAGTCGCGTCGTCGAGAACAGCAGCTCCCAGACCGGTTTGTCCTTTGTAAGCTTCAAACGCTTTGGCGGTTTCAGAACCTTCAACCGGGGTAACGTCCAAATCGAAACGAAGAACGTTCTTTTGATTGTCAAAGGCAGCTCCAATTACAACCGATTTGAATTCATAAAGCAACTTCTTGAACTGCTTCAGCTGAGCGCTCTGAGAATACTTTTGAACTTTTCCCAGGAGATTTTCATCGTCAACTTCTTCTTCGTCGTCGTCTTCATCGTCTTCGAGATTGGCGGCTTCAGCAGCTTTGATGCCGTTTTCAATCTGTTCTTCAACCCACTTTTTGGCAGATTCCGGAACAGCGTCGATGTTCAGCTTGGCAGCCAGAAGGTACTTGGACGGCAGATCGCCCAGCGCAGCAGCCGGGTTTTGAGGCAATTGAAGCAACATAGAAGCCTTGTCGGAAACGAACGTCCAGCCATTTGCCGTTACAACGTAAACGGTCTTTTCCTGAACGGTAACCTTTTTCATTTCAACGTTTTGGACAGTGGTTGTTTCCACTTCAACAGCGTCGTTGTCTTCCAGAGCGTCAAAGAGAACCGCCGAATCGGAAAGCGGAACAAAAGCCAGGAAATTGGCTCCGCTGACGTTGCCATTCGATTCTTTCAAAAATACCAAAGCGCCAGAGGGCTTGGATTTGTCGAACGCTTTGAGATTGTCGCCCAACTGCGTTTCGAGGAGCTTGGGAACAACGGCAAGCTGATCGTTGTCGAGCATTTTGGCAAGCGTTTCAACACTGCCAGCAAGGGTTTCATAGCTGCCAATGCTGATTTCAGCAACCGGGGCAGCCGCCTGAATCTGAGACGCGCCAAATGTAAACGCCATTAACAGCGCGGCAAACAATGCGAAGATTTTACGAGTCATGAAAATATCTCCATTAAATTGATTAAATGTTCTTTTCGCGGCAGACGCCAAACGCCTTCAAACGCGAATCGATATCTCTTATACACCTTACAACAGAAAAAAGTTTTGCTTTTCGAAACGATTTTTAAAAATTTTATATTTATATTGTAATAATATTTGTTTTGGATAGACTTTCCTGTTAAATTTAAATGAAGAATAAGAGGGGGATGCGTAAATATTTCTTGCGAAGATGAATAACGTTGGAATATTGAATCGCGTCCCGGAGGGACGCAACCCTTGTAACCGTGAAGTCGGAT
>JAZRTH010000707.1:0-4991 GCA_045651945.1 Thermoguttaceae bacterium | reverse complement strand
CGCGGAGACGCGAAGATGCGGAGGGTTAAAATGAGTGAAAACGATATTACCATAGACATCTTGGATGAGGATGGCTAGCAGGTAATTCTCACGCCAAGACGCGGAGGGTTATTGTTCTGAGGGTTTGGGACCGGTGTAGCCGTTTAATACTTTGTGGCGGGCAAAACGCTTGCTTTTTAACTCTCAAGGATGCGCTTGTCGGATGAACCACAATAAAAAAAGGAGAGCAGGTTCTCCGCTCTCCTTGGAATAAACGCTTATATGCGATTATTTTTTATCCAGTTCAGCCTTGAGCTTTTCAGCTTCTGGACGCATATTGAACGTCGGGGTGGCTTCGAGCGTTTTGCTCAGGATTTCTTTGGCTTGCTTAATGCCTTCGGGCGCTCCCTTGGCGTTCAGAGCGGCACACAGATAATAGGCGGTGTCCGGAGACATGCGACCGCCGGAGAGCTGAAGACTCTGCTGCAGAGCCTTGAGCGAATCGTCAACGGCGTTGTTTTTCAGCAGAACGTAGCCAAGCGTCGAGAAGGTTTCCGGCTGACGGCCGAATCTCTGAGCGTTTACGCCGGCGTATTCAACCGCGCGTTTGAGATCGTCTTTATTGCCGGTTTCGCACAGAGCCAGAGCGATGTTGTTGGTCGCGGCAAAGTTGCTGGGCGAATTCGCCAAAATCTTGTTGTAAAGTTCAATCGCTTTGGCGTAATCTTTTTGAATCAAAGCGAAGTTTCCGCGAAGAAGCATAGCGGCTTCGGATTTCGGGTCAATTTGCAGAGCGGCGTCCGCCTGGGAAACAGCCTGCTTGATATTATTGATCATCTGAGACCACTGAGCGGCAGCCAAACGGGTGTTGAGGTCGCGCGGAGCCTTTTCCAGCGCTTTGGTCATGTAAGTGGCAGCCATGTTCTTTTCGCCTTTTTGCTGATAGAACATTGCAACGATAGCTTCCGGGGTAAGAATGTTCTTTTCAATCTCTTTTGCTTTAGAAAGCTGAGCAATGGCGTCGTCCGCTTTGTCCATGTTCAGATAAATGCGGGCCAGCTGTTGCATGGCGCCGACGTTTTTCGGATCGCTCTTAAGATAGCTTTCCATGTAAGCCTTGGCGTTTTCAAACTGACCGCGGCGTTCCAGAACCATTGCCATGCCAGCGTTGAACTGACGAATCATGGCGCGTTTTCTCTGGGCGTTGCCCTGGAAGTTTTTCAGCAAGATGCCTGCCTGACGGAAAAGAAGATCCGCTTCGGTAACAGAACCGTTGCCAAGATTGTAATCGCCGAGGAAAATGAAGGCTTCCGGATCGGTCGGATTGTTCTTAACGCAGCGTTCGATAAGCATTCTGGCGGCAGGACCGTTGTTTTGAGGATTAATCTGCAATGCCAGTTTCGCAAGCATCAATTCCGAAGGAGAGAATTCCGGGTGAGATTTTCGAGCCTCTTCAAATTTTGCCAAGGCGCCTTCAACGTCGTTGTTTTGAAGAGCCTTAAGACCGTCTTGAATTTCGGGAATCTCTTTGGCGCTATCGGAAACTTGAGCCGCGCCGGTTGATTGAGGAGCTTCGGGCGAAGAAAGCGCTCCACCATCCAAAGTGTCTGCACAGACCATTCCACACATTGCAGTCAGTGCAATCAGCGCAAAAGCGCTGCTTAACAGTTTTTTCATCATGGTTCCTTTCTTTATAATACTGATTTTGCAAAAAAATCCAAAGGGTTTGACGAATTATAACAAATTAAAAACAAATTGACAATATCTGTTTTCGGAATTTTAATAAGCAATATTTTACTTCAATATTATTTAATAACGATGAAAAAAGAAAATAGTTCGAGTAATTATCGAAAAGTTCCCCAAATTTTTCTTAAAATGCCAATAAAAATAAACAATGGACGCGGATATAACAGTTTTGAGGGTTATATCGGCGTCCGTTTTAGGGAATAGGGAATGGGGAATAGGGAATTGGGGGTAGTTTTTGAGACGCTTGCGTTCTATTTCCTACTCCCTGATCCCTATTCCCTAAGTTATTACTGGACGTTGAGCATTTCGTGGAGAATCGTCAGCGACGCCTGAGATACTCCGCAGCCGCGGTCGTTGGGCGCCAGCATCATTTTGTAGATTTCATAGTCAATATCGTCGTTGAGCTTGACAACGCGGCTGTCGCACCAAGACGTGTTGACACCGCCGGGATGGTAGCTGCTCGGACGAGCATAGGCGTCGGCAGTTGTCGCATTTCGACTGGTTTGGCTGCTCATCTTAACGCCGCGATAATCCCAGTTCAGAGCCTGAGACGTGCCCATCGTATTGGGATTGGAGCCGAAAAATACAAATCCCTGCCAGGAAATGTTGGCGTCTGGTCCCCACATGTACGCCTGATTGTTTTCTGACGTCATAATTGTAGAAGACAAACCGTCGTTTGACGAGATAAAATCCAGAGTTTGTTTGGTTGGACGTTTGCCCGAAGTCGGCGGGACAAGGTCAAGAAAGACGCCCGCATTGCGGTCTGTGCCCGTTGTATTGCCGCAATTTACAACGTATGACAAATGCGGACTGGTTTTATCCGGACGAGCGTCTGCCGAGCAAATCAGGTACAACAGACAGGCGGTATCCTGAACGGCTTCAACCCATTTCTTTTCCAGCGCGCCTTCGTTGAAGAACGGCAGCAGCGCGGCAACCCAGGACCCGTTGACTTTCTGAGTACTTTTTGTTGCGTTTACAAATTGATTTTTCCAGCCGGGAAAATACCCGTAGCGGGTAATATATTCCATTGTCGCCAGATTGGTTTGTTTAATATTGCTGGTGCAGCGCGCTTGTCGGGCGCGGTCGCGAGCAGCCGTTGTTGCCGGAATAGTCAAAGCAATAAGAATGCCGATAATCGAAATAACAACCAACAACTCAACCAGCGTAAAAGCCGCGCGAATCGAACGGTTATACCGCAAAGCGGTCGGCTGGCGGTTTGAGGAAATCTGACTTCTGAACATTATCAAGTTCTCCTTGAATGAAAAGTAGGAAAAACAATTATTTTAATATAGTTGAGTTTCGTATATCATGAGAAGCTCGTTTACGTAAATGATACGCTTGTTTTACATCTTTAAAATCTCGCAACTCACAACTCGCAACTTCTCCTGCAACTCGTTACTATTCTTATTTTGCATAAAAATTTTCTCTTGTCTAGTTAATTTGAGTAAAAAATCGACCTTATTTTCGGAAAAAATCAAAAATTTTTTCGAAAATCTTGAAAAATACGCCGATAGGGGCTGGCAGAATCTGAAAAAATGGTACAAAATAGTATATAGAGGATTTTCAATCTTTCAATGGTTTGAAATTCCTGACGACAGGCAGACATTTCATTAGTTGCATATTCCAAATTCTGCCTTATCGTTAATGGTTCAAGCCGCAAACCACGATAATAAAACCGGGCAAAACTAATCATTTGATATTAAAATTCAGAGGTGAACAATGACTTTTAAAACCGTATCGCGGAGTAACGTTCAACATTCTTCCCGTCGAGCCTTTACGCTGGTCGAATTGCTGGTCGTTATTGCCATTATCAGCATCTTGGTCGGGTTGCTCATGCCCGCTGTTATGAACGCCCAAAACGAAGCGCGTCGTTCTCAGTGTCAGGAAAATCTCCGAAACGTTGCCATGGCGTTGGTAAACTTTGAATCCTCGAAGAACTATTTTCCTGGGTATATCAATTCTTTCCGAGGACAAAATAACGTAACCTGGTTTACAATGATTTTGGAACAGTTGGGCGCTGGAGACCTCTATAAAACAATCGCTACAGGACAAGGCTCTACGCTTACTGAAACGCCGCACTTGTCCGTTTTGAACTGCCCGTCAGACTCCCGTCTGAAATGCCGACAGTCTTATCGTATCAACGGCGGAATGGAAGGCGCTGTTGGAACCGACAAAAAATGGCGAAGCACTGGGCTTTCCTTCGATCTGACCGGCTCTGCCAAGAACGATCTCAAAGTTGGCATCAGCCAAATCGTTGACGGGGCTGCCAACACGATTTTGGTTGGAGAAAACGCCAACAACCGTTCTGACTGGAGACTCTCTACGGGACAGTTCCAAAACTGCATTATGTACACCAGCGACACCGACTGGAATTCCAAACAGTATCTTATCAACCGCAGTATGGATGCTACGGATAATATTATTAAAATCGCTCGTCCGTCCAGCCGACACCGTGGCGTTGCTCTGGTCGCCTTTGCCGACACTCACGTCATTTCTCTCAAAGACAGTATTCAGTACAATACGTACAAAACGATTATGTGCCCCAATGATAACGGCTGCAATAAATCTACGGATACGGCGCTTAATCCCAAAATTGACATCAACAATATTGACAACAACTATCCATGATATTTGGTTAGCGGGTTAAACGCATAAGTCTGCTGCAAGGGAACAACGGCAGGATATTTAATCCTCCTTTGTTCCCTTGTTGCTAAAAAACGAATCATTCATTTCCATGGACTCTGCCCTCAACGATCTTCGAGTTCGATACGCTCAGGCGTCGGTGTACAATTACAATACGCCGGGACGCGAGGGAAGCGTTGTCTGGCTGGACGAGACTAACGCGTCAGACGTTATTTTTACCGGCGATTTGCATGGACATCGAGGGAATTTCTACGACTTGTGCGAATTGGCGGATTTGGATAACAACCCGCGCCGGCATCTGGTTTTTCAGGAGCTTTGTCATGGGGGCAGCGCTTATTCAGACGGCAGCTGCGCGTCTCATCTGCTGGTAGAAGACGTAGCCCAAATGGTCTGTCAGTATCCCGGTCGGGTTCATCTGGTCTTGGGCAACCACGAAATGGCGGAAATGACCAACTTCCCGATTCGCAAGCGGGGACAATTGCTCAATATCCTTTTTGCTAAAGGGCTTCAATATCGATACGGCTCCGCCAACTCATGGCAGGTTCACGAATGGATGACGAAATGGTTCTGGTCGTGTCCGGTGGCGGTTAGGTGGAAAAACGACGTCTTTTTCTCTCATTCCA
>JAZRTH010000706.1:0-10620 GCA_045651945.1 Thermoguttaceae bacterium | reverse complement strand
GAAAAACATCACGCTGTCCAAGGGACTGGGAACGCGGCACTGGGCTGCGGCGGCGATCAGTAAATCCTGCAAAGCGATTTCCGTTTCCGTCAGCCAGACCAGCGGCGCCGTTCGTATTTTCCAGAACGGGGAAGTGGTTCTGAGAATCGAACAGACCAAACGCCGCCCGTTCGTTCTGCGAGAATTTGATGAGAACTAAACTTCATTGTTAATTGCTAATTGACAATTGCTAATTTAGACGGCTCTTCGCCGTCTTTTTTTCTCTCAAAATCTTCTCCCCCGGGGTCTTGCATTCTTATTTTGTTTTTTGTAAAATATAAGAAAATCGATAAATATCAGGGGCTGACTCGTCCCTGGAGACATTTCATTTTCTAACAGTAAGGAGATTTTTATGAAACGATTTATCTTCGCGTTGACGTTGATTGCGGCAACGCTGTCCTCATGGACGCTTCGCGCTCAGGACGCTCCCGCGCCGGAGCCGACTGCTATTGACGTGTTGTTCGTCGGCGATTCCATTACCGACTTTTGGGACAATGGCGGATTGAAGGTTTTCAAACAATACTACGACGGACCGCGTAAAGTTATTAATATCGGCGTTTCCGGCGACACATGGGAACAAACCATGGGACGGCTCGATCAGGAACGCGTTGCCAACATCAAGCCGACGCTGATTCAGCTGATGATTGGAACCAACAACCTCGACCGCGGCGGCGACACGCAAAATCCCGCCTATACCGCAGACGGAATCGGCAAAATCATTGAAAAGCTCAAGACAAAATGGCCTGAAGCGAAGATTCTTCTTTTGGGCGTCTTCCCCCGCGGATTTGAAAAAGGCAACCATTATCAAACCAGAATCGACGCTATTAACGAGGCAATCCAGAAGTACGCCGACAACCAGACCGTTTTTTACAAGGACATCGGCGAAATCTTTTTGACCGCGGAAGGAAAGCTCGACCCGGCTCTGTTCCCTGATCAGCTTCACCCCAACGAAGCGGGATACTACAAATGGGCGGCGGCAGTCGAACCGTTCTTCAAGGAAGTCCTGGGCGGCCCCACTGTTAAACCGGTTCCGCGCATGCCGGAACGTCACGCTCAGAAGCTGGAAGAAATCAAAAAGGCGGACGGCAAAATTGACCTCGTCTACCTCGGCGACTCCATTACCCACAACTGGGAACGACAGGGCAAAGAAGCCTGGGCGAAATACTACGGCAATCGCCGCGCGATCAACCTCGGATTTGGCGGCGACCGGACGGAAAACGTTCTGTGGCGTCTGGAAAACGGCGAAGCGGACGGCTATACGCCCAAAGCCGTTATCCTCATGATCGGCACGAACAACACTCGCGCCTGCACGCCGACTCAGATCGTTGAAGGCATTCGCGCCTGTATCGAAAAAATCGGCGAAAAATGGCCTGAAGCGAAAGTTCTCCTTTTAGCCATCTTCCCGCGCGGAGCGGACGACAACGACGTTTTGCGTCAGAAGATTAACAAGATCAACGAAATTCTGCCGAAACTGTGCGACGGCGATCGCGTTACATTCCAGAGCATCAACGACCTGTTCCTCTCCGAGGGCGGCGTTCTGTCTCGCGACGTCATGCCTGACCTCCTGCACCCGGCTGCGTCTGAGTACTTCAAGTGGGCGGAAGCCGTTGAACCGTTTGTCAACAAAGTTCTCGGCGGCGTTGCCGTCAACCCGGTTCCCCGCGACGGCTGGTGGCCGGGACGTCACGCTCAAAAGCTGGACGAAATCAAAAAAGCCGAAGGCAAAATTGACATTGTCTATCTGGGCGACTCCATTACCCACAACTGGGAAAGCAAAGGCAAAGAAGTTTGGGAAAATAACTACGCCAACATAAACATCATCAACCTCGGCTTCAGCGGCGACCGGACGGAACACGTTCTGTGGCGTCTGGACAACGGCGAAGCGGACGGCTATACGCCCAAGCTCGTTATTCTGATGATCGGCACGAACAACATCGGACATCGTTCTACCACGCCTGCCGAGACGATTGAAGGCATTCGCGCCATTCTCAAAAAGCTGGGCGATAAATGGCCAGAAACGAAGGTTCTCCTTCTGGCTGTCTTCCCCCGCGGGGCGGATGAAAACGACGGGTTCCGCAAACAGGTCAACGAGATCAACGCTGGTCTTCCCGCCCTGTGCGACGGCAAGCGCGTTACGTTCCTCAATTTCAACGACAAGTTCCTCTCCGAGGGCGGCGTTCTGTCACGCGAAGTCATGCCCGACCTACTTCACCCGGCTCCGGCTCAGTACAACATCTGGGCGGAAGCGGTTGAACCGTATATTAAAGAAGCCTTAGGCAAATAGCGGTGTAACGCTTGCGCGGGGAGTGCGGCGCCCCATAGGCGCCGCCTTAACCAATGCCCCGTTGAAAACCTTGGATAAGCCCGGATCGCGGCAGTCCTCTGCCGCTCCGATTGGTTAGGCGCGGGTCTGTCCATTCAAGGGCGGCGCCGCGCCGCCAAAATCGTTACAAATAACGCTGTCTCAATAGGATTTCATAATTATCAGCATACTCTTTTGTTCATAGTATTAACTCATGAGTTCGGTAACTTTATCGCTGACGTTTGCTTTTTCCTTTTATTCAAACGGTTTCGCAAAGCATCAATGCCCTTCATGGCCCGAGTTGGGGGGAATTACTAAATTTGAGGGCTTTCACTCTTTTGAATATGAGATGAAGAGCTTTCTTCAAGATAATATAAAAGCAACGCTCGGTTATACGGACTCTCCGTTTTTTATGACCCCCGAAATGTTATGGCTTCGTCAGACTCAATGTTCAGAGTTCGACAAAACCATTCTTGACGTTCCGGTTAACGCAAACCTGCGAAAGAATTTCAGTCAGGATCAAACTCTCTTTCCAATTACGGTTTACTATCTGATTATCAGCAAAAATGACGACTTCAACGTTCTTTGGATTCCTCTGATTGAAAAATACATTCAGGTTAAACGCTCAAACAGCTGCAAGCTTCAACAGGAATTGATTCAGGAGGAAATCAAAAAGGCTGTCTACAGTTATACAAAAGGGAATTGGCAAAACCTCTTGTTTGATGCGGGGCGCGTTACGGATTTCGACGTTAGACAAATCACGTTTACCATTGAGTTGCCTGCTATTTCCGAACAGCTGCAATTTGATGATGAAGAAGAGAACATCTCTCCTTCAGATATCGGTCTGACGGAGCTTAACAAACACGGTTATCTTCGAGCTCCCAGGATTTTAGGTTTTGAAGACCAGACAGAGCGCATGAAAGAAGATCTGTTCCAGGAACAACCGATAAACGTTTTGATTGTTGGCGATCCTGGAGTTGGAAAGACGACTTTGTGGAAGAAGTTTGCCTGGGAGGATAAATCAGATGATTATTCCTATTATTATTCCACTCCCACGATATTGGGCGCTAATTTTACGGGCTCGGGGTTTCAGCCAGACGCCTGTTTGGAACAGATTGCTCAGTTTTCCAAAACGCATAAAGGCGTGTATTGCTTGGGCAACTTATGGGAACTGACTCAAGTCGGAATGTACTATAAACATCCCATCAGCGTTGCAGACTACCTTATTCCCCATTTGGAAAAAAAGGAGTTTGGCGTCGTTGCAGAGTGCAACAACGAGCAGTTTGCCGAGTTGGAGAAATCAAAGCCGGAGCTGATTCAATTGTTTGACGTTATTAAAATTGAACCAGCCAACAGAGAGTTGACTGCCGAGATATTAAGAAGCTGCGCCAATAAATATCGCGACATTAGCATTTCCACAGAGGCTTTGATTACAATAACAGACTTGTACAAAAAATATTCCGCTTACGAAAGTCTTCCCGGAGCGGCTGTTAAATTTCTGGATTTGCTCTTGTCAAAAAATATAAGCGTCGGCAAAGATTTTGTAAATAAAAGCGACGTTATTGATTTTTTCACTCTGCAAACCGGATTGCCCAATTTCCTTTTGGATCCGGCAATTCCGTTTGATAAATCTGAAGCGAAGAAGTTTTTCACTTCTCGCGTCATCGGTCAGGACGGAACTTCCGAAAAAGGCGCCAAAGACGACAACGATATCAACGCCGTCGATACGGTTGTAGAGCTGCTGGAAACGGTCAAGTCCGGGCTGGCTCGTCAAACGGGACCGATTGCAACGCTGTTGTTTATTGGTCCGACCGGAGTCGGCAAGACGGAAATGGCAAAGGCGTTAGCCGAATATCTGTACAGCGATCCCGGACGCATGATTCGTTTGGATATGAGCGAATTTTCAGACCCAACGTCGGCAGACCGATTGATCAACGGTCTCAACGGCGGCGAGGGCGTACTGACGTCTCAGGTTCGCGCGCAGCCCTTTGGCGTTGTCCTGCTGGACGAATTTGAAAAAGCCGATCCGTCTGTTTTTGACATGTTTTTACAGGTTATGGGCGAAGGACGTCTGACCGATGCTCAGGGGCGTTTGGCGGTCTTTACCAACTGCGTTATTATTTTGACGTCCAACCTGGGCGTGGATACGTATGGAAAGTCCTCTTTGGTAATGCAGCGCTCGCAGAAGGATTCTACTCAAGAGCATTTTACAGAATCTGTTGCAAGACTGGTTCGACCGGAATTGCTCAACAGAATAGACCGCATCGTTCCGTTTCGTCCGTTGTCCAAACCCGTTTTGCGTCAAATTCTCAATTTGGAATTCGAGAGCGTCAATCGCCGGTTAGGAGTTCGATGGCGTCAATTAAATATTTCGTACGATGACGCGGTAATTGATAAGCTGGTTGAACTGGGATACTCGCCGCAATTTGGCGCCCGACCGCTGCGAAGAACCGTAGAAATGTACATTTTGCATCCCTTGGCGGAAGCAATGGCAAAAAGGAATTCCAATCTCGCTTACGACGTGCATTTCTCTCTTCCTGATAATCCGATTCTGGAGTCGGAGGATTCTGTCAAGCCAGAACAGTTGTTCAGGATTTCCGTAAAATCCTGTTCTCAGGATTCTGATTCTGATCCGGCGGTTTCTTCCAAACAGACGACTGCGTTACTGCAAAGATATCGTTCTTTTGTCCAGAGCGTCAATTGTGTTTATGATTGTGATTATATTGGGGAGCTTCAATCAGAAGTTATTTATATTGAGCAGCTTTTGCAATCAAACCAGCACGACGCGATACAATCTGATTCTCAGCAGACGATACAGAAATACGAAGTCTGTAAAGATTTTTTAACTCGTTTGTATCAAATTCGTAAAAATGCGCTGTCTTTGGAAAACGACGTGGTTTTTGATTTTTTGACGTCGAAAGAACGTTTTTCTCAGCGAGTTTCAAAAGCTTTTTCTTCTGACAATACTTTTGCCAGAGCTGAAAATGAGTGGATTGATCTGTTAAAAGACCTGTTCTCTTTCAAACATGACATTAAAAAGAATTCCAGTTATATCGCCTATATTTCAGGAGACGACCCTTCAGTTCTTTTGTTTTTTGATTTATTGTTTAAAGCGTTCATTCCAGCCAACACCCTCAAAGAATCGTGTCTGATTAACAGGAACGTTTCTAAAATACAGACCTATTTGGACAAGTATTGCTCAAGCGTTTCCATGTATCGCTGGATTGACTCTCAAGGCGCAATTCATTTTGAAAACAACAAAAAGAAGTTTCTGAAAATATTTCAGACGGACGCTCCTTCAGAACATGCTCTCCAGGAAAAGAACTCCCGCAAACGCGAGAGCAAACAACGTTCTTCCACTCCTTCGTTTGTGTATTTAATTCAGGATTACAATCCGGATATTATTGCAGATATTTTCATCGAAGACGCTCCTGTTTTGGGGTATAACACGCTTGTTCTTGAGACGTCTGACCGCGATTCCATCATGCTGTTAAAAGCTCTGGAAGGCTTTCATTCATTGAGAGTAACCGAGACGCCAGAAAAAAGCGCCTCGGAAAAGAACGGCAAAAACAGCGGTAAAAAGGGTAACCGGGAAACTAAGCACGGCGCATACATTGACGTATATCCTTGCGGACAATGTCAAAACGAACTGCCAGAGGGCGTTGGCAGGATTAAAACTGATGTGGGCTCCGGCGGTTTTCAATACCGTTTTACGTCCTCAAACCTTCCAAAGGAATACTCGGCGGGAAAGGGTTTTACGTTTTCCTGTCAAACTGAACAGTCCAACAGAGTTTCGTTTGAAATTGACAGCCTTAAAAGCTGTTTCAGCGCTTTTGTCGTCAATTACATTTGCAATGATTTACTCAAAAGGAATAAATAAATGAACAGAATGATTCCCGTTTTGGTCAATAAGCGTAATTCCTCATATACGGCTCAGGTTATATTCTCCCCCCGTATACAAAGCAGCAATTATTCTGAATGGAAGGCGTTGAGCGCGGTTCAGGAGAATCTCAATGACGCTATCCTCAATCTTGTTAATAAACAGAGAAATAATTCAGGCGAATTAAATCAACTGCTTTACTCGCCGTTATGCCATATCAACTCTTTTCGCATCCGAACGGCGTTTCACAGCCGCAGTTATGACATCTGGCTGCCAATCGTGTATTGGTCAGAAGAGGATCGCCATTATTTGTGCTGCCCCTTATTGGAACAGTTCCACTATATGCACAAAGACGCTGAACTTTCTGTCGAAACGGCAGAGTATTATTTTCAATGCTGGCTGCGGAGGGAAGAAAAAGAAACCTCAAAAGAAGAATTCGCTCAAAAGGAGGAATTCCTGAAAAAGCAGTTTTCTGAAAAGCATAATTATTATATTCGTTTAGTTGAAGTTGTCTTTCATGATAAAATGGACTTCAGATGGAGCCGGAGCCATAAACCGCGCAGATGCATATCCGCAGTCGAAGAACTTGAAACGATTGCCAAGCCAATTGAATATCATCCCAGTTCCTATGACGAGATAACTTTTTCAGACGATTATAAATTTGTCCGCATTCCGGCAAACGACAAATTGCTTGATTTTTATAATCGCATTTACAAGGCTTTAATGGACGAACGTCATCGAAAAGGCGTTTTGATTGTTGGTCCGGAATTGACGGGGCGTTCATATGCCATTGAAACCGTTCTTCAAACCATCCAGCGCGACATTAATTATAAGACAAACGATAACAACGTTTTGGTTCGATGTAACAAAAACTATACTTCAAAAGTCTGGAAATTGAGCGGTTCTGGCATTATTTCCGGCATGTCAGGAGTCGGTCAGTGGGAAGGGCGCGCAGAAGCGATTTTTGAATACGCTGAAAATAACGACTTGATTTTGTATTTTGAATCTCTGCTGGATTTAACGGAAGAAGGCAAGACGGAACAAAGTTCTTTTTGCGTTGCGAGCGCATTATTGACCTTTATGAAAGAAAAGAAAATTCGCGTTGTTTCCAGAATCACTCCAACTCAACTGGTTAAACTTCGAGAACGCAACCGTTCCTTTGTCAATCAGTTTGAAATTCTGACAATGCCAGCTTTAAGCGCTGAGGAACAGCTGCGTCTTTATATCAGCAAGGTTCAAAACTGGAAAAACGCTGTCGCTCAAGAGCGTTCTCCGTTTGAATGCATTCCATACATGAATCAGCTCGTTGAATGGACGAATCCCAACGGCGGCGCTCCCGGCAGCGTTTGTAAATGGCTGGACAAGATTTCAGACCGTCCTTCAAACAGCGTTCAAGACGGTCTTTTGTCGCAGATGGGCGCTAATTTCCCGCTGTTAAAGAACGAACTGAGCTCCAACTATCAGGAAATCAAAAAAGAGCTTTCCGAACAGGTGATTGGTCAGGAAGAAGCTCTTGACGCGCTGACAAACTGGACGCTTAAATTTCAGGCGCTTTTGTCAGACCCGGGGCGTCCGGCAGCCACAATGCTCTTTTTGGGACCGACCGGCGTTGGGAAAACGGAATCCGCCAAGGCGGTTGCGCGGTTTCTGTATAAAGACGACAGTCATTTTCTCCGTTTTGACTGCAACGAATTGAATTCTCCGTATGCAGTGTCACATCTGGTCGGCTCCGCCCGGCACGAAGGAACGTTGACCAATTCGGTGCGGTTGGAGCCGTTTAGCGTTGTCCTGTTTGATGAAATCGAAAAAGCTCATCCCGCTTTTCACGACCTGTTGTTACAAATACTCGGCGAAGGACGCTTGACCGACGGCAAAGGACGAACGGTTTCATTCAAGAATTGCTTTATTATTCTCACTTCCAATTTGGGCGCCAGTCAGACGGGACGCTTTGCCGGTTTTGGAGATCTCGATCAAAACGACAGGGGTATTTATTTCAAGGCTCTGGAACGGTTTTTCAGACCTGAATTTATTAACCGTCTGGACAAAGTGGTTCCGTTTAATCGATTGGGAAACGCAGAGCTGGAACTTGTCGCCCGAAAATTTATTGATCAAATCAGTTCCAGAGAAGGCTTTCAAAATCGGAAGGCGCTTCTGTCGATTTCACCGACTGCTTTAGACTGGCTGGTTCAGCAAGGACACGACCCGAAATACGGAGCCAGACAAACGCAGCGCAGCCTGGAGCGAATCCTGGTTGAGCCGCTGTCCGCCTTTTTTGCTCGATCGAAGTGGGAAACAATTTCGATTATTGAAATCGATTGTGAGAACGACAAACTGACGTACTCCATTTCGCCGATTTATCAATCCAGCAGACGTAAAGGCATGCTTTTAACGTCAGAAATGTTCGATAAAACGACTGCTAAAGATTACAATGTTTTTTATAGCGCGTTATTGGACTGGATCAATCGAATCAAAGGTCTGTTTATGTCGTCTGACACCTCTGACGAAAACGTCCTGGACTGGGAAAATATGGACGAACGCACACGTTTACGGCTGCAGATTCAGGAAGAGCTGGACAGTTTGAAAAACGATCTGGAACTGGTTGCAACCATTTCCAACAGTTCTCGGCGCGGCATTGACAATAAATTGAACCGTCATATTGATGCAGGCTGGGATAAAAGAGCTCAGAAGATTTCCGCTCCCGAGCCTCTTTCTCCCGAGGAATGGAATCTGCTCCTGCAAAGCGAAAGCGGCGTTTTTCCCAAAAACGTCAAACTGGCTCAGGTTAATCCAGGCAGAAACAGCGCCCTTCTTGAAGCTCTGTCGAGATGCTCAAAGATACATCAGTTGTTTGCGTCTGGAATTCCGCAGCCGGAAGAGGCTTTAATTGTACTGTTTTCAACCGGCGAATTCACGGATAAAGACAGTCTTGACGCTCCGATTAACAAGCTGATACGTCGATTTGCCGACGACGACTGCTCTCCCATTCATTTGCATCAAGATGTATACAATTCGTCTCAACGCCGAAAGACGTTGTATTATCACGCTCAAGGATTGGGGGCGTATAATCGCTTATCGCAATTGTTATCCGGCGTGTACGTTATGTTCGACGACTGCGGACGTCTGTCCAGAGCCGATTCGCTGGTAATATTGCCGTATGATTCCAACCAGCAAACGCCCGATGAATGTATTAAGACGTTTTTGGAGTCCAAACCGAAAATTTGGAACGAACTGCGGTACATGTACATAAACGATTCGTTTTATGAATCGCTCGACGCCAGAAGATATTTCGATCTTCCGCCGGAACTGGAAAAAGCGCTTTCGAAAATTACTCATTGAGTTTTAACCGAATCATTCCCCTTTCAACACTTGTAAACCGTTATTGTCATGGCAACCTTAAAATTACCGATTATCGTTTGGGATGATGGAGATAATTATTATTGTAAGCTGCTCTTTCAGCCTTTTTTATATCCGGAAGAGTACAACTGCTCTGTCGCTAAACGCGTTAGCGACGCCAAAAACGTTTTGCGTAAAGTTGCAGAAAAGGTTTACGAACAAGAAGATTGGGATGAGTTTGAATCGGATTTAACGATTAATTTAGGCGCGTCACGCGTCAAAGTCAAACCGACTGTTAAGTATCCTGGCAAGAGTTTTCCGTCTCCTTTTCCTGTTGAACTCAGCGTTCCGTACGTTTGGCGTCAGGATGCAATGGGAACGATTGACGTTGAATTTCCTCTTGTGGACTTTTCTATGACATTTTCCTCTTCAGAGAATTTCCGCCAGGAAGTTGACCGGTTTCTCAAGCTGGAACTCAAAGAGCATAACGACCGCTTCATTTACAGTCTCAAAGACGCGCAAAATATTCATTTGGATGAATTTTACATCACGGTCAAATTGTCTGAAAAGAAGAAATCCTCTGATGACGACGACGAGGAGGAAAAACCCTCGGCTCTAAAACTGGCCGCCGTTGAACTGACTCCTGTGTATATTAAAAAGAACTATGGTTCCGCATGGGAAATGAAAGCGTACGTCGACCGACTGGCGACAGAGATTGCCACATCGCATTCTTCGGTAGTTTTAATCGGTTCTCCCGGCTGCGGAAAGAGCGCTGTATTGGTTAACGCGATACGTCAGTATAGTCAGGACAAAAAAACAGATTCCAATTACCGCTTCTGGCTTTCCAACGATCGCCGGCTGGTGCAGGGAACGAAATGGCTGGGCGAATGGCAGGAACAGGTTAAAAACGTCATTGACGAATTGGCGAATGAACAGGGCGTTTTGTGCATCGAAAATTTGGCTCAGCTGATTGAAAACCCGGACGAAGCGGAAAAACTTGAAATATATCTTAACAGTGGAGAAGAGCTTTTAGTTCCGGAATTTAAAAATGTAAAGAATCTTAATA
>JAZRTH010000705.1:0-2217 GCA_045651945.1 Thermoguttaceae bacterium | reverse complement strand
CAAAGATTCCGGCTGGGTTTGTTTTGCCGGCGACGCCAGCCAGTACACTGGCGCGCTGCTTGTCCAAGGCTACATGCGTCTAGGCGTAAACGGAACTGACACAACGGTCAGCGCGCCGTTTATAGGCAATAAACAAATTACGCTCGACGGCGGCGTTCTTCACAATAACAATAACAACGCCACCTATACCAACGATATCGACGTTATTTCTGAATCCGCTCTCAAAGCGGGCTGGAATTTGAATACGACGTTTACCGGGAACATTACCGGTTCCGGCAAGATCAAAGTTCATTCCGACAGCGGCTGGGTTATTGTCCAAATGCAATCGCCGGGCAACGCCTTTACCGGCGACGTTCAAACGGACTACGGCAGCGCCAGCTCCATGGGAAAAATGCGTCTGGCGGCGGAACAGCCTTTTGGCTCTAACGCCGGCGTCGGCTGCATCTACGGTCAGCTGGACATGAACGGCTTCAGCCAGAAATTCAAGGGCTTGCTCAGCGACGGCTCCAAAGGCAACATCTTTAATGATACGGATGCCCGTTCAACTCTGACGCTGGATATTACTTCACAGAACAACTCCTACAACGGCGTTATCGCAGGCAACATTGAGATGGTAATCAACTCTGACGGCGAAGGAACTCAAACGTTTTCCAACGGCGGAAGCAGTTATACCGGCAACCTCGTTATTAACGGCGGAAAGGTCGTTATTACTGGCGGCTGGAACAATTCCAACAAGACCTCTGCTTTGGGCAAGTTGCAGTCTGGAAGAACCGTTACCGTCAACAAGGGCGCGGAACTCGTTCTCGCCAAACAGGACGTTATCGCCAACGCCAGCACCAACTCGCTGGTTCAGATTATTGTAGACGGCGGAAAGCTGTCCAACTCCGGAACAGTTTACAACAACCTGGCAAACACGATTTTCAAAAACGGCGCTCAGATGTACGCCTCTGACGGCAACGCGACCTGGATGGGATACAAGCTGTCCAACAAAGTCTCCGTTCTTCGTACAGACGCGGCGGCTGACCCGGTTGAATTCTCTTCCGATTTAACCAAAGAAAAGGCTACGTACAGTTTCGGTCACGGAACGAGCTTGTATATTGAAGACGTTACCAGCGAATCGGCAACCGAGCTTGATACGCTGTCCGACCTGATTATTTCCGCTATTATTACCAATCCGAACAACGAAAGCGCCAGGACGTTCTACAAAGATGGAAAAGGAACGCTGGAATTTACAGCCGCTAATACGTTTAACGGAACTGCGAGCATAAGAGAGGGCGTTCTTAGACTTTCTGGCGAAGGCGCTTTAGGAACCGCAACCGCCGCTGTCAGCGAAGGCGCAACGCTGGAATTTGCCGTCGACAACGAAAAATGGTTTAACAACAAAGTTACCGGGACAGGAACGCTTCTCAAAACCGGAAGCGGTACGCTGTATCTTAACGGAACAGACGCTAATCCGATTAACGCGAATGCACTGAACGTCGAAAGCGGTTCTTTGATGTTCAAGGGACTGTATACCGGCGACTTAATCGTGAAAAACGGCGCGCTGTTCTCGCCGGGCAATTCCGTCGGAACGCTGACCATAAACGACGGCGATTTCACTCTGGAAAGCGGCGCGACCTTCCTGCTTGAAGTTGGAAAAGACGAAAGCGGCAACGTCATTACAGACCAGCTGATTGTCAACGGAAACGCCTATTTTGAAGAAGGCTCAATTCTGCTGATTACCATGGACGGCGAAAGCCCTCTGGTTGGCAACGATCTTTTCTCATCGGTGATTACCGCCGACAACGCCTCTGAGATAGTCGATGCCGTTTCCACCGCGCTGCAGTCCTACTACTTTACGGATTTGGACGTTTCGCTGATGTCTCAAACCTCCCTGCTCATTTCCGGACGTCTTGACCCCAACGCAGTCCCGGAACCGACAACCTGGGCGCTGCTGATTCTCGGCGCGATGGGACTGTTCCTGATTCGTAAAAAGAACAATCGATAATACCTCGTCGATTTACAATAAAAGCGAGAGGAAAGCGTTTGCCGACCTCTCGCTTTTTTATTGAATGGCGTATTGAACGTCGTACTATATACAAAACAAAACCGGGAAGCGTTTGCTTCCCGGTTTATTGTTAGCTGTTAGTATTGAAGCGCTTTAGTCGAGGAACCCGACCAGGTTGCGGCTTCTGGCAGGCTGCTGCAACTTGCGAACTGCCTTTGCTTCAATCTGAC
>JAZRTH010000704.1:0-9420 GCA_045651945.1 Thermoguttaceae bacterium | reverse complement strand
GCTGGCTCAGCGGTGCGATGCGTCTCGAGAAACTCTCGATTGCGTTCTGACCGCCATTCCGGAGGACTGCCTGACGCGCTTTGACCTCAATTTGCGGCCGCCGTTCTTCTATCGAAAATGGATTGAACGCACCCTCTTTTCCGCGTGGGTTGTCAAAATCAGTGCGGACGAGACGGAAATCTTCGCCGACGAAATGGGGTTCAGCTTTTCCACGCCTGGCAAAGAACTCGCCAGAGCGATTCGCGAAAGCTTCAGCATCCCGGTCGTTTGTTTTACGTTTGGGAAAGACGGCTGTTCTCTCTATACGGAAGACGACTCTATCGTCTTGCCGGGCGTTCCGATTCAACCCGTTCCCGGCTCCGACGCAGTGGGCGCCGGCGACGCCTTTGACGCCGCTTTGATTTACGGGTTCCTCAATGAATTCTCGCCGGAAAAGACGCTCAATCTGGCAAACCGCGCCGCCGCTTACGTCGCTTCGCAAATCGGATCCATGCCGGAGGTGAAAGAATTCTATCAGACGCTGCTCAGCGAGTAGCGCTTTTTAAAAAAACTGGCGTCTGTTTGAACTGTGGCTCATGTCAGGCGCCTTTTTCTGACCGCCGTTGTCGATAACGCAGACGCTAATTTCCTCTTTTTAAATTGTCAATACATTCTGATTAAATATTGGAATAAGTGGCGTATGTGGTCTTAATTTTTAAAAACTTTAGATTTTTCTTTGAACTTTTCTGAAAATTTTGGGAAAATCTGTTATTTGGGGACTGTTCGTTACGTTATTTTAGAGTATATTGAGTAGAATGTTAAATATATAATTGTTGCAGTATTAGATTGACGCATTATAATTATTCAGAAAGATAAATGGAAGATAAACAAAACAATCGTCCTGACGATTCAGACAAAAACAACGACGCCCCGAATTCACGACCGGAGAACAACAATTCCAGTGATAACAGCGGACGTCCTCCGCGACAGGGGGTTCCCTTTTTTGTCGTTTTGCTGATTATTGCTCTTTTGATTTTGCTTATGCCGTCCAGCTGGTCTGGAAATCCGGAAGGAGAAATTCCATACGGCATGTTTATCGAGCAGCTTCAAAACGATAATATTGCCAAAGTCGAGATGATCGGCGCGAAAATCACCGGCGAGTTCAAAACAGAACCGTATAATCCGGAATATCTGGAGTATTGTAAAAGCAAAGGGTTGCCTTTGCCGCCGGATGCTGTAAAGCCGAAGTCTGACCCTAAAGCTGAACCACAGCTGTCTCCGCCTGAAACTGACGTTCCCAAGGAAACGGAAGCGGAGGCGTCTGACGCTAAGCCGTCTGACGATAATCCGTCAGAACCGAAAGCCTCGTCTGCTCCGGAATCCGACGCTAAAACTCCTGATGACGCATTGGAAACGGCTCAGCCAGAGCCTGCTAAGGAATCCGCCCCGACGACAGAACCCAAAGAGGCGAAACCCGAGGAGGCGAAGCCGGCTCCGTCGGCAACATCTGACGTTGCTCAGACGGATAGTTCTTCTCAAAAGAAATCGGATAAAACAGTCAAGCGAGGCTTTTTCATTCGCACTCCGCCTGAGAGACTTGGAAAGAAATTCTATTGTATCGCCCCGGTTTTGACTTTACAAGACAATTCCGTCAACCAACTGTTGACCGAAAAGCTTGGCGAGAACTATTCCGCGTCCGAGCCGCCAGACTATTCCGATTATTTGGCGATTTTGTACATCGTCATTACCGTTGGCATATTTATTTTTATCCTGTTTATGATGAGACGCTCCCGCGAACAGATGGGCGGCGGATTCATGTCAGGCTTTAGCCGTTCTCCGGCGAAAAAGTTTGAACCTTCTCAAGGTCGAACGACGTTCAAAGACGTTGCTGGATTGGACGGGGTCAAAACAGAACTGGAAGAAATTGTCGAATACTTGAAAAATCCCGAGAAGTTTGCCAGACTTGGCGCTCGAATTCCCAAAGGCGTTTTGCTCAACGGCCCTCCCGGAACCGGTAAAACCCTTTTGGCGCGCGCCGTCGCCGGGGAAGCGGACGTTCCGTTCTTCTCCATCAACGGTTCGGAATTCATCCAGATGTTTGTCGGCGTTGGCGCCAGCCGCGTTCGAGATTTGTTTGGCTCCGCCAAAGAACAGGCTCCTGCGATTATTTTTATAGACGAAATCGACGCCGTCGGACGTCTTCGCGGCACCGGCGTTGGCGGCGGGCACGATGAACGAGAGCAGACCCTTAACCAGATTCTGTCTGAAATGGACGGCTTCGCCCCGACGGAATCCGTTATCGTCATGGCGGCAACCAACCGCCCGGACGTTCTCGACCCCGCTTTGCTTCGTCCAGGGCGTTTTGACCGTCATATTACCGTGGATCGTCCCACGTCTAAGGGACGTTTGGAGATGTTCAAGGTTCACACCCGGCACGTTCCGTTGGCTTCAGACGTTGATTTTCAGCGTTTGGCGGCGGCGACAATCGGCTTGACGGGCGCGGATATTCGCAACATCGTCAACGAAGCTGCCCTTTGGGCAACGCGTCAAAACAAAAACGCCGTGGACATGTCCGACTTTGAATACGCCAAAGACAAAGTTATCATGGGCGCCAAGCGGGAAGAAGTTCTAACAGAAAAAGAACGCCGCATGACCGCCTATCATGAAGCCGGACACGCCTTGCTGGCATGGCTGACGCCCGGCAGCGAACGCGTTAATAAGGTTACTATCGTCCCGCGCGGGTTCGCCTTGGGCGTAACTCAGCTTGTTCCGGACGAAGACCGGCTGAGCATTTCCGAGTCCCAGCTTCGCGACCGTCTGGCGTTTATTATGGGCGGGCGCGCGGCGGAAAAAGTCGTCTTTGGCGAAGTTACCGCGGGCGCCGAAAACGACATCAAGCAGTCTACCTCGCTGGCTAGAAAGATGGTTGTCAACTGGGGTATGAGCAAACGAATCGGTCCGGCGGCATTTAAGGTTTCTGAAGAACACCCGTTTTTGGGCAAGGAAATTTCTGCCGGTTCGCGGGATTTCAGCGAGTACACCGCTCAAATTATCGACGAAGAAGTTTTGCTCATTCTTCGCGAAGCTGATACCAGAGCTGAGGAAACCCTCATGAAGCATCGCAACAAGCTGGACGCCTTGGCAGAAGCTCTGTTGCTCAAAGAAGAATTGACGGAAGCGGAGATTGAAGTCATTTTGGGCGCGCCGGCGTATAAAAAAGCCGATTCGGAATCTGACGAGCCGGAATCAAACGCCGATTCGCAGTCGGAGAATAAAGACTGAACATTCTGTCAGAACGACTTTTGAATAACAAAACAGGGAATCGACGCTAATCGATTCCCTGTTTTGTTTATTCGATTTTACTAGAGCTGTTTTGAGTTGTTAAAGCTCAGTTGCAAGCCGGAGCCGGGGCGCAAGCCGGGGCGGGAGCGCAAGTACCGCATGCCGGAGCCGGGGCGCAAGTTCCGCATGCCGGAGCGCAAGGAGTGCCGCACGGCGCAAACAGGTTAGCGAAGAAGCCGTTGAACGGATGGCAAGGATCACTGAACAGACGGGGTTTGCAGCAAGGATCGCAGCTGACTCCGCAAGCCGGGGCGGGAGCGCAAGTACCGCAAGCAGGAGCGGGGTCGCAAGCCGGAGCCGGAGCCGGGACGCCACAACCGCAATCGCCAGCGGGCATACCGCACTGATTGCAATGGCAGCTGAACGCTTCACGAAGGTTGCTGAAGAAGCAACGAATCAGCGGGAAGCACGGAGCCGGAGCGCAAGGATCGCAGCAGGGGCCGCAAGTTGGGGCAACAGGACCGCAAGTCGCGCAGGAGGGAGCCGGGGCGCAAACCGGAGCGGCGGGAGCGGCGCAGGCTGGAGCCGGATCGCATGCGGGACCGCATGGATTGCAAGAGCTGCATCCGAAAAGGGCAGCCTGAGCGCTGTAAGCGCTAACAAGACTAATAATCGCAACAACACTAATGACTACACGTTTCATACCAGAAACTCCTTTAAAATAAAATGGGTTGAAAAATTCCTATCGTGGTGGAAACGGAATGTTTCCAATTTTGATGTTCACAATATCGGCACTTCCATTAGAATAACTTTTGATTGAAAAAAGCATTTTTTACGATATCAGAGCATTTCGTGTTAAAGATTATCGATTAATTAGGAATAACCATTACAAACACCCAAAATTCTCTATGTTTTCACAGAAATCTTGAATTAATTGGAAATTTTTAAATATTTTTCGAAAAAATACTATAGGATATCCTTGAAATTTTTAAAAAATGAGGTTAATATAGATATAATGTTATATGTCAATACCAACGTTCAATAAATATTGTGTTAATATTAAAAGCGTTGGTGCATGTATTTGAGAGGAATATACAATGAAAAAGACTTTCGCTTTTGTTTGCGCTTGCTTGTTTGGTCTGGCTGTTATCGGTTGCAAACCGGCTGACAAACCCGCCGAAACCCCGGCTGCTCCCGCTGCCGATGAAGCCGCTCCGGCCGCTGATGAAGCTGCTCCGGCTGAAGAAGCTCCGGCTGCTGATGAAGCTGCTCCGGCTGCTGAAGAAGTTGCTCCGCTTGACGACGCCGCTCCGGCTGAAGAAGCTCCGGCTGAAGAAGCTGCTCCTGAAGTTCCCGCTGTTGAATGATTTATCAGTTCGCAGATCTGGATTTTTTCAGAGATTATACAGTGTAAGCTATTCTCTGTATTATTAATTGCAGATACAAGGACGTTTGATTTCAAACGTCCTTTTTTATTGTTTTTACTTTTTATCGTGTCCGACGCCGCCCGTTCTGCTGTTCTACATGTACTGGTTTTAATAGTTAGTCTGGTTTTTGTTTGTGCGCCAGCTCTGATGGTTTTAACTCCAGACAAGCATTGTCGATTTATCTGGAAAGACGAACCCGCGCCTAAAATGTGCGGATTCAAAATCCTTACCGGGCACGACTGCCCCGGCTGCGGCATGACGCGGTGTTTTGTCTGCATGGCGCACGGGAACGTTCTTGAGGCGATTCATTTTCACCCCTGGGGCGCGGCGGCGTATTTGCTGCTGCTGAGTCAAATCCCCTATCGGATTTGGTCGCTGATTCGGCTTTATCGAGGATTGCCCGGATGGTATTTCCCGTACTGGACGCAAATCTTTTGCGTTTTTTTAGGTCTGTATTTTGTTCAATGGTTTATTCGACTTTATTACGGAGCCTGACGCGATGTTGATTGGATTGCTAATCGTTTTGCTGATTATTTTATTATTGTACTTTGGCTAATATGATGAATTTTATTGCTTTGACGATTGTTTTACTGTCAGTTTTAATATGCGTGGCGTTATTAAGAAAGCGTCTGACTGCGTCTCGGATGGCGTCTGTTGGGATGCGGCTGGTTCAATATACGTTGATGGTTCTGGTTTTGCTAACCGGGACGGTGTCCGTAATTCAGGCTGCCAGTTTTGGCGATCGATTTGTCTTTGTGCCGACGAAGTCCGTTTCTCGCCATTGGAATCCGGATCAAGTTCCGTACAAGCCGGAAGATGTTTATTATCAGTCCCCGTCGGGAAATAAAATTCACGCGTGGAGAATTCAGCCCAATCTGGAGCCGGGACAGAAACCGGATTGCTATATTATTTATTTCCATGGCAATTCCGGGAATCTGACTCATCATTATTATTACAACGCCTGGCTGGTCAAAAACTTAAACGCGGAAGTCTTTGCCGTTGACTACAGCGGGTACGGAAAAAGTACAGGGAGTCCAACGGAAAAGAACTGCTATGCCGACGCGTTGGCTGGCATGAAAGAATTCGTCAAACTGGCTGGGATTGAGCCGGGGCAGGTGATTCCGATGGGACGCTCGTTGGGCGGCGCGATGGCTATGCAGCTGGCGATGGACATGCAAAAGGCGGGAACGCCGTGTCGAGCCGTTGTTCTGGAAAGCACGTTCAGCAGCATTACCGACATGGCGAACAACGCCATTCTCGGCGGCGCGGCTTTGGTGTCGACCAAAATGGATACGAATTCAAAACTCCAAAAGTATACCGGGAACGTCTTGATTACTCATGGAAAGCGGGACTCAGTCGTTCCGTTTGTTCAGGCTATGAAGAATTTCAAAACCGCGTCCGGCATAGAATCCCGTCAGGGGAAACTGGCGTTTATTATTCATCGTCAGGATCACATGGACATTCCCGAAGGCTACGCTGAGGCGCTTCGCGATTTCTTCGACGGGAAGCTGGAAGGAAAAGTCAATTTGCCGCGAGAGTAGTTTTGTCGTTTGTTTAGAGAATCGCCTTTTTATTCGTTGTTTTATTAATTGTAACAAGAAAGAATATCATGCTCATTGCAACCTGGAACGTCAATTCTGTTCGGAGTCGGATTCCTCGTTTAATCCCCTGGCTTCAGCAGGAACAGCCGGATATTGTCTGTCTACAGGAAATTAAATGTACGGAAGAACAGTTCCCGTTTAAAGAGATTGAACAGGCGGGGTACAGCGTTATTCTCAACGCTCAAAAGACGTACAACGGCGTTGCGATTCTGTCGAGAATGGAGCCGGACGACGTTCAGGTCGGGTTCGAGTACTGGGACGATACGTTCAACGGGAAATCTTGCGCCCGGCTTCTTTCCGGCTGGTATACGGACGACGAAGGACGAACGATTCGGGTTGTCAACTGTTACGTTCCCGTCGGCGACGAGCCGGGCACGGAAAAAGCCCAGTACAAGTTGGACTGGTACGATGCGCTTCTAAACGAGCTGCTCATTTCCGCCACGCCGGACGACGAAATTGTCCTGGTCGGCGACCTGAACGTCTTCCGTTCTGCCATCGACGCCAAATCGCCGCAGAATTACGAAGGCGGTTTGTTGGGCTATCCGCTTTTGCGAGAGAAGTTTGACAACCTGCTCAAGTGGGGGTTCCATGACGTCTTCCGGGAATTGTACCCGCAAAAGGCTGATTATTCGTGGTACGACTACCGGAGTTTGGGATTCGAACGCAAAGACGGTTTGAGAATCGACTATATTCTCGCTACGCGTCCGACCGCCGCCCGATTTAAGGAAGTCAAAATGGAAATCGACATGCGCGCCGGCGAGAAACCTTCAGATCATTTGCCGGTCGTTGGATTGTTGGAATAAAAAACAACCTAGGCGAGCCACGGGTGTTAACCCGTGGGCATACAACCGAAAACCAACGAGAAATCAATAATTTATTGGGGAGACATTTGATAATGGAGAATCCAATTTGGTTTAATGATTTTGATCGATTTTGGTTTCTTACATGGACTTCCTATGGACAATGGCTTCCTGGAGAAGAAAAAGGGTTTGTCTCGAATAAATTTGAACATGGAATTCGAGAATCTAAAAACAATGTTCCAGGAACGCCATACGATGCAGACTTTTCAGATTTAAAAGCCTATTCACAGGGTTTGCTTAAAACCGAACCGGTTCTTTTGAGCTATCAAAAAGCCGTTCTAATTCACGAGCAGTTTGAAGAAACGGCTTCTTTTCATAATTGGCGCGTTATTGCGTGTTCTATAATGGTAAACCTTATTCATCTATTGGTTGGCGTTTTGGGCGATCCTGAACCCAAAGTTTTGCTTCAAAAATTCAAATCTTATGCGAGTCGAAAGCTTAACCAAAATTATCCCAATCTCGAGAAAGGACGATGGTGGACTGCGGGCGGTTCGTACAGAAAAATTGATACCGAGAATTCCTTTAAACGGTGTATCGAATACATTTTGACGCAGAACGCTCCGTTGACGCAATGGCATGCTCAATTGAAATATGATTATCGAAAATGAAATTTGGCGAGCCACGGGGGTTAACCCGTGGGTATACGACCGAAAACCAATGAGCGAAAAATAGATGTTTGTCGCTAAAGCCCGGGAACTCACGTTCCCGGCTCGCCTAAATAATATCCCCGGCGAGCCACGGGTGTTAACCCGTGGGCATACGACCGAAAACCAATGAACGAAAAATAGACGATTGTCGCTAAGCCCGGGAACTCACGTTCCCGGCTCGCCTAAAAAATACTCTAGGCGAGCCACGGGTGTTAACCCGTGGGCATACGACCGAAAACCAATGAACGAAAAATAAATGTTTGTCGCTAGGCCCGGGAACTTACGTTCCCGGCTCGCCTTTAGTTCTCGGTTCGCCTATATTTTATAGTTGTATCCCTTGACCGACCAATTCAATCCGCTATAATATATATACTTAAAGGTCGAAATAATTATTTCTTAACTTAATCCCTGATTACCAAACATGACTGACCATCCGCTTCCCTCCTATATCCCGGAAGACGAAGATAAAGAAGCCTTGCAAAAAATGGACAAACGCACTCGAGCGCGCATTGTCGCCTTTCAGATGTGCGTTCAGGACGACGCCAACCCTCAAGCCCCGGATTCCGACTTGACGGCGGAACTCGACGAGGGCATGATTCGCGACACCCTTCGCGGCCCGAAACAGGTTGAAATGGCGATGAACCTCATCGACGGCGTCCGCAAGCACAAGGCGGAAATCGACGAGAAGATTGTATCGCATGCGGAAAACTGGACGCTCGCCCGAATGGCTCTTACGGACAGAAACGCTCTCCGCGTTGGGGCTTTCGAACTGCTTTATACGGACACGCCCGCGGCAATTGTCATTAACGAAGCGGTCGAAATTGCCAAGTTGTTCGGCTCGGAAAATTCCGCCGCATTCGTTAACGGAATTTTAGATAAAATCGCGCGGGAGAAAAAATAAATCTCGCAACTCGCAACTCGTAACTCGCAACTCAAAAAACAATGCAGGATTCATACGACATCGTAGTAATTGGCTCCGGGCTTGGCGGCATGACAGCGGCGAATACGCTGGCGCGCAGCGGGTTCAAGGTTCTTTTATGTGAACAGCATTTTCAGCTCGGCGGGCTGGCGGCGTGGTTTCGTCGTCCGGGGGGACTGATTTTCGACGTCTCGCTGCACGGGTTCCCCGTCGGGATGATTAAATCCTGCCGCCGATACTGGACGAAGGAAATCGCTGACCGAATCGTTCAGCTGAAAAACATCAAATTTGACAACCCGATGTTTTCGCTCACGACGACGTTTAACCGGGAAGACTTCACGGAACTGCTGGTCAATAAATTCAACGTGCCTCGAGAGAACGTTGTCGCGTTTTTTGACCACGCCCGATCGATGAATTTCACAGACGATTTGACGCTCACCGCCCGCGATCTGTTTGAGCAGCATTTCCCGGGGCGAAAAGACGTCGTTCGTCTGCTGATGGAGCCGATTACCTACGCTAACGGCTCGACGCTGGACGACCCGGCGGTGTCGTACGGAATCGTCTTTTCCAACTTCATGACGAAAGGCGTTTTTACGTTTTCCGGCGGGACGGATCAGCTTATCGAGCTGATGAAAGCGGAAATGCTCAAAAACGGCGTCGATATTTCCATGAGAACAAAAGCGGTGGGAATTGACGTTGACGAAA
>JAZRTH010000703.1:0-7195 GCA_045651945.1 Thermoguttaceae bacterium | reverse complement strand
CCGCCCTCGGGCGCCTTTGCCGGTACAAGAAATAATCTCTTTCGCAGAAATGTCAGCCGAACAACTGGATCTCGGCTGTATCAGCCGCAAAAAATCATTTTAGCCGCAAAGGACGCAAAGGATTGAAAGGCGGTAACGGAGTGAGTAAAGCGAACGTAGTTACGCTTAGGCGAGCCACGGGTGTAAACCCATGGGCATGATCGAAACGAACAGAGTTACGCTTTGCGATTCGGAAGGTCGACGTCCACGTCGACCACAGGAATCCTCGCCTGCATTCGTCGTCAGGCGAAAAACGCGAAACAAACCTTCGCTTTTTCCTTTTCTATTTCTCCCTGACTTATTAACCGTTTTGGTTTCTTGTAAACTGTGGCTCGTTATAAAATACTCGAATCAAAGGGAAACGGGAAAAGCCACGTTGGGGGAGCGTAACTGTCAGCCATGTACTTCCAACCTGTAATAACGTCTGTATATGGTTTAACGTCAGTAGACGCCTTTATTACATAAGGTCTTTGAGAACCAGTTGGCGAATTGACCGTTAAATTGATCTCATACTGATATTTTCCCGGCTCCTCAAAGAGCGAAACAGGCGTCGATTCTACATAATCGCCACGGAGAATATTATCAGCGTCATACTCTAATTTTTGGAAAACAACCTTTTGATTAATTTCAAAATGTCGCTGTTGATTATTTAAATCTGTTACCGTAACGTCATTTATGACAATGCTGGCAATCTCCTCGGATTCTCGCTCGAAACCGATAGTTATACGAGGTAATTGCGATTTACTATAGCCAAACAGGTAGGGAATCCGAAAAAAATGAGAAGGAATGTAACTGTCAACTGTCACTTTCAGATTATCTTGCGGTTGTACGTTTACTTTAGGATAGCAATAATAATCTGAAAAGACAATAACGCCGCCAGCAGTAACAATAATATAAATCACAAGCGCAATAAGCGCTCTCTTAAAAATTTTACGACTTTGACTAAGTAATGTAGCTATTTGACGTATCATAATAATTGGGGCTTTATGTTTGATTTTCTAAACCAATAGAAAAACGCGCCGTTCGCAGGCGCGCGCGATTATTAATCTTTTGTATCGTTAAGCCTTTGATTCTCCAGACTGTCGCTTTTGCTGTCCTCTGACGCCGGCGAAAGCAAACAGGATTTGCAGTTGTCGAAGTACCATTCCAGAATGCTGTCGCCTTTACTTGCTTTGTCGTCCGCTATGCGCCGCTCAACGGATGCGAGGTAATCGTTCCAGTCAAGATCGTGTTTTGAAAAATACTCTTGATTAAACGCCGCAACGACTTTAACGGTATATTGAAGCCGCGCATTCTGCTGAGTTCTTTGACGGTCTTCCGCATAGAATCCAAAACAAATTATCAGCAATAAAACAATAGCGATATTCTTATACATGGATTTAATCCCTCTCAACCCAAAACGCTTCCGTATCGCGAGCGAAGCTCGCCAAATCACTGAGCAGCGCTTTGCGTAATTACTAATTACTAATTAATTCTGGGCGCCCTGTTTTTTCAGCCAGCGAATCACTTGCAGATTGTTATCTTTATCGGCGTAAAACAAAACTGTATGTCCGTTTTTGTCTGTCGCGTTGACGTCTATTCCCTGCTTGACCAGCCATTGAACGATTTTCAAAAAGCGGCAGTGAGATTCGTCATGCAGGACGGTTCTTCCCTCGTCGTCCGTCGCGTTGACGTCCAGCCCCTGCTTGACCAGCCACTGAACCAGTTCTAAAGAACCGCTCTGGACGGCGTAAAACAAGGCTGTCCGTTGTTGATTGTCTTTTGCGTTCACGTCCGCGCCATGTTCAACAAACCACCGAGCCTGTTTCAGATAACCGTATTCAGCAATATAAAGCAAAGCCGTCTTTCCGTAACAGTCTTTGGCGTTGACGTCCGCCCCATGCTCAACCAGCCATTGAGCCAGATTCATATAACTGTTTTCAGCGGCTAAAAGCAATGCTGTACATCCCTTTTTATCTTTTGCATTGACGTCTGCACCCTGCTCTAAAAACCACTCAACCAGATTTTTATTTTCACTCAGGATGGCAAAATGCAATGCGGTCTTTTCGTCAATGTCTTTTGCTTTAACGTCCAAGCCCTGACCAGCCAGCCATTGCACCAGTTCCAAATTACCGCTAAAAGCGGCAAAATGCAGAAGCGTTGTTTGTGAATCGTCTTTAGCGTTGACGTCCGCGCCGTGTTCAATCAGATATTGAACCAGTTTCAAATTCCCATTCTGAGCGGCGTAATGCAAGGCTGTCTTTTCAAGATTACTTTTAGCATTGACGTCTGCGCCCTGTTCAACCAGATATTGAACCATGTCCCGATCGTCGTTATAAGCGGCGGAATGTAAAGCCGTCCATCCATAACGATCTTGGTTGTTGACATCCGCGCCATGTTCAACCAGATACTTTACCAGTTCCAAAGAACTGTTTTGACCAATGGAATTCACATAGACGCTTTCAGAATCGTCTAAAGTATCAGCGTCAACCAGACTGAGTTCCTTCTTAACCAGTAAATTCAAAGCTGTACGTCCGTTATAGTCTTTTACGTTAACATTTGAGCCGTCTTTCCACCACCACTCTATCAGTTTCTGACAATCCTGTTCAGAATAATCGATAAGGGGAGCGTTAAGAACAGACTTCATCAGATTATCGCGGTCTTTGACGTCTGCGCCGCGTTCAATCAGGCGCTCAACCATCTTCAAATCGCCGCTTTGAGCCGCAGAAAACAAGACTGTCGGATTCTCAGAAAAATCTTTTTCGTTAACGTCCAGTCCCTGATTAAGCAGCCACTCAACCAGTTCCAAATTGCCGCTTCGAGCCGCATTGTATAATATGGTTAAATTCGAGCCGTCTGTTTCGTAAAGATTCAATCCCTGTTCAATAAGCCATTGCACCAGTTCCAGATTGCCGCTTCGAGCCGCGTAATGCAAGACAGACCACCCGTCTTCGCCAGTTACGTAGACGTTTGCCCCATGCGAAACCAGCCGCTTAACCAATTCCAGATCGCCTTTACCAGCCGCATAATGCAAGACCGTCTCCCCCTGTTCGTTAATCGCGTTAACGTTCATGCCGTCCTGGATCAGCCAATCAAGCATTTCCAAAGAACCGCTTTGGACGGTAAAACGCAAAACGACCCAATCGTCTGACGGATTAAAGTCCAAACCCTGTTTGATCAGCCATTGAACCAGTTCAGTATTGCCGCTTAGAACCGCATCGTACAAGACGGTACATTCGCTTACATCTGTAACAAAAAGGTCAGCGCCCTGTTTGACAAGATACTCTACAAGAGACAGATTTCCGCTTTGCGCGGCAAAATGCAAAACCGTCTGATTTAAGGGGTCGTCTGATGCGTTGACTTTGAGTCCCTGCTTGACGAGAAACTCAACCAGTTTCAGATTGCCGCTTTGGGCAGCGAAATGCAGCGCTGTACGATTCCATTTGCCAATTGAATAAACGTCTGCGCCGCGGTTCACTAATAATTTAACGCGATCCAAATCGCCGGTCATCGCGGCATAATGAAGAATCTCATCTCCAAAAATGGACGCGTCAACATCTCCGCTTTGAAACGCCTTTTCAAAACGTTCGATTTTACTTTTGCCAAAATAATGTAACGCTATCTCGTCCAGCGACCGCTTGACAGGTTTCTTCGCCGTTTCTTCCGACTGCTCGGCAGTAACATTCCCTTCATCTCCATCCGCCGACGGACTGACGGCGCTGTCAGTCTTGCAACACCCCGCTGCGACAGTTAAAGCTGTCAGGAAAACGACGATAGCGTTCAACAGGGATTTTCGATAGTTCATGATGACGACAGCGGAAAACAGACAACGCAAATTCAAATCTCTATAAATAAGACGCCTGACGCCGAACGATTTGAGGGGGAACGGAAAGACAGAGACGATACGGCGGACGATGGGTCCGCGAACCAGCGGGACGAAGCGGCTTTCCACGTTCTCGAGTTTTTTGGAGGCTTCCGCCGCAAAGCGTCTCTCGATTGTTTCGTTGTGTTCTTTGTGGTAAAAATTTTCTGTTGCGGACTTCGTCCGCGACCCGGAATAGTTTTCGGCTGCGTCGTTTTGGCATGCACGCCTCGCGGCGTTTCGTTCGCCAACGGCGAACCGAAACGCCGGAATTACAATACTGTATTGAGTTTACCAACCGCAGTTACGCTTAGGCGAGCCACGGGTGTAAACCCGTGGGCATACTTCCAGCTTTTCTATATAGTCGTACTTGCCAGAACGTCTACATCGGAAACGGCACGCACAGAAAAATGGATTGAATCGCCATTGCTCTGCCCAGCGCTTCCGGATTTTCGCCCGGAACAAGCAATGTGTGCTGATATTCTGGAAGCAAGACCTTGTATACGCGTTGTTCTTTATTTTTAGTCGCTTGAGTAAAATCCCAGCCTAAATGTTTTTGGGCTAATCTAAGCGTTTCATGCCATTCTGGAACAGAAAAAACGTCGTCGGTTTTAACGTCAGAATTTGTAACTAAAATCAATTCTCTTTCGGGCGATTTATTATCCTTTGGACGTACCAGCCAAAGACATTCCGGCGATTTAACTCGATACGTCCACAGCGAAACGTCGTCAGTAAACCATTTTTTAAAAGAAGACGGAATGGAAAACGCCTCTGTCGCTGCGGTTTCCGTTCTTTTAGAAAATCGGGACGCCAACTCCGGCGAAGACGTTGTAAAAACGGTGCGGGAATCTATAATTATAAATTTGTTTCGATAATACTGATCCGCATTGGGAATCCTTTTGCTGATTTCTTTTTTCCAGTTCGCGTTATCCTCGACAAAACTCCTGGCAAGGTCTTTTGAGAAAACGAAAAACAAGCCGCTTTCGCCAGATTCGGTTTTAATTTGAATAACAAAATTCAACTGTTCCGCAGTAAGATAACGATGACCATATCTGACAGGAAGGTCCAACACGACAGGATCAACCAGAGAATACGTTATCAAACCTGAATAGTCGGATTTTGGTTCCGCTACCGGGCAACCGTCATAACGCTTGACGGATTTCAGTTTTTCATCGGAGGAATAGCTCCACAGCGTTGCGCGTTTAATCTCTGGAACGGATCTCGGTTCAGACGTTTCAAGAACATACAGAAGTTTTCCTGAATATGGATCGTTGACAATGGTTACATTATCATTGTTGGGAACCCATAAAGCAGGGACGTCCATTGGATCGCCCAACGGACCAAAAAACTGGCGTTTCTCTTGCTTTCGAATAGGGGCAGCAGGCGCAGCGATCTTGCTTTCGGACGTCCAAACGATTTTTCCGTATGTCTCAACAAGATCAATTGGACTGTAATATGAAGTTAGAACAGGCGATTGCGAAAATGTTACGCTAAGAGCGTCAGAAGGACATAACCCCAAAACCCGTTCCAAATCCGATTTCGAATTTGACAATGATTTATCAGCTTCTTCGCTAACGCCCAACGAGACGCCCAGCGTCCACAATAACGCAGCAACGAGAAGTTTCCAGCTTGCTTTTGCAATCATAACAGTCCTTTCTTTAATCTTAACAAGGGAATGAACAGACGAATGCGATTAAAAACCTTGACGCTCCCCCCACGACTAAAAATATTGAACCGCTAACGAGGTTCTAGCCTAAGCGTAACTACGCACACTTCGTTCGTTCCGTTACCGCCTTTCATTTCTTTGCGTTCTCTGCGTCCTTTGCGGCTTAAATAACAAAGCGGACGAAACGTCCGCGAACCAGCGGGGCGATGCGGTTTTCCACGTTCTCAAAACTTTTGGAGGCTTCCGCATTTGCTTGACGGCGGCGCCGTCAAGAAGGACTCCGAGGGCGGAGTCCATCCGGGGGAGTTTTTCGGCTTCGTCGGTTTGGTATGCACACCTCGCGGCGGTTTGTTCGCCTGTCGGCGAATGCGTAATTCCGCTCGCTGCGCTCCGTGGGTTAAAACCCACGGCTAGGAATATTGAACCGCTACGCGGTTCTAGCGGAAGATTGTTTTTATTAATCCATTACCGCCTTTCATTTAAAAATCCGCGTCTATCAGTCTAATCCGTAAAATCCGTGTGCGGACTTACCCGCTCATAACCAACGAGCGGCGCCTCGCCGCTAAATTTCCGGGTGTTTCCACGGGGCGCGGTACGGGCGTCGGAGTTTGTCGGTCGCTTTGTCGTTGCCTTTGACGACGCAGGCGTCCGGGTCGAATTCCAAGACCTCGCCGCCCAGTTCCGTCGAAATGTTCGCCAGAATACAGCACGCAGTTGAGATGTATCCTTCTTCAATATCCGAAACGGGTCGCTGACGGTCGACGGTTCTGGCGAGGAAGTTCCACATGTGAGCGCGGTTGGCGCCGGCGTTGCGCCGTTCCAGACCCGGTTCCGTTTCGTCCGACGGGTACGCTTCGTATTCCAGAACGGAATCGACTTGTGTAACGCCCTTTCCGCGCGGCTTCCAGTCGTACGCCATCGAACCGCCTTTGAACGTGCCGCGTTCGCCGAAAATTTCCGCGCCCCAGCCGATGCGCGGGTCAGTCGGCTCGCTCCAGTGTTTGTGCGACCATTCCATTACAAGGTCGTCGTAGAAGAACAGACTCTTTTGCGTGTCGAAATAGGTTTGATCGCCGTCTTTCTGAACGTAAATCCCGCCGGCGGAAACGATTTTGCTGGGCCAGCGAAGATTGAGCAGCCAGCGCGCCATGTCAAACATGTGAACGCCCATGTCCCCGATCGTGCCGTTGCCGTATTCCATATACGCCCGCCAGCGTCGAACCTGATGCATATTGAAAAACGGACGCATCGGCGCCGGCCCGACCCACATTTCGTAGTCCAGTTCCGGCGGAACCGGTTCCGGCTGGAGTTTGCTGACGCCTCGGGAATACGTGTCGAACACGTTGACCATGGCGACTTTCCCGATCTCGCCGGAATCGAAATACTTCTTTTTGGCGTCACAGAGAATCGGCGTGCTGCGGCGCTGCATTCCGACCTGAACGACGCGGTTATGCTTGCGCGCGGCGTTGAGCATCGCCTTCGCCTCGACGACGTCAACGGAAATGGGCTTTTGGACGTAGACGTCGCATCCGGCTTCGCAGGCGGCGATCATCGGCAAGGCGTGCCAGTGATCCGGCGTCCCGACCAAGCAGACGTCAAGCGTCTCTTTGGACAGCAAATCGCGGTAATCCTTGTACAGCCGGGGCGTC
>JAZRTH010000702.1:0-1114 GCA_045651945.1 Thermoguttaceae bacterium | reverse complement strand
GAATCAATTTCGGCTCTGTTTTTTTGAATGAAAAAGCAATTCTGTCAGCCAGAGCTGCGCCTAAAGCGGCAGCGTTCCCGGCAGGGGAAACGGGAATGGATTCCACCGACAGTTTCAAACATCGTCCTGCGCTGAGCGTCTCAAACGCAGGCGGATTCCACGGCGGGTTTTGAGCAGACGCCGTTACAGCCAAACCAAAAAACAGAATGGAAATGCAAAGAACCAGACGAGAAATTCTTTCTAAACGCCCATTCTTCAATTTCCATTCTGTTTTATTCATTTCAGATTTACTCTTTCCAAATCAACTGCAGCGGTTCTTCGATAAATTCAACAACTTTTTTGAGGAACTTCGACGCCAAAGCTCCGTCAATAATGCGATGGTCAAACGCATAGGAAAGGCCAATTCGTTTATGGGTTTCCCATTTGCCGTCTTTTTCAACTGGCTCTTCCATCATGGCGCCAATGCCGAGAATTCCCGACTGCGGCGGGAGAATCAGCGGGTGAATGTACTCGACGCCCATCGCGCCCATGTTGGAAATGGTAAACGTTGGATTTGCCATCTCTTCCAGAGACAATTTTCCCTCCTCTGCCTTTTCGATCAATCGTTTGGTATGCGAGGCGATATCAGGGATGTCCATATTCTGCACTTGATGAATCACCGGCACGTAAAGCGCGCCCTTGGCGTCAACCGCCATGCCGATATTGACGTCGGCGTATTGAATAATCTCATCGCCGTCCAAAGAGGAGTTGATTTCCGGCATGAGAGCCAGCGCCATTGCCGTCGCCTTGATAAAAAAGTCGTTCAAAGACGTCTTTTCTTTTGAGAGACGATTGATTCTCAAGCGCATTTTTGTCAGTTCGGAAACGTCGACTTTTCGGAACAGAATTGACGCAGGAATCGTTTGAACGCTCAAATTCATTCGCTTGGCAATAGTCCGGCGCAAAGACGTCATGGGACAGGTCTTGGCAATGCGCGGCAGCGTTGCAGCGTCGCCAGAGGTCAATGCGTTATAATCGGTTCCGGACGAGCCCGATGAACTTGACGATTTTGCTTTATCGACAACCGGAGCGTCTTCCGGGTCTGTATCTGTAACGACGCGCGGCTTAAATGCAG
>JAZRTH010000701.1:0-4032 GCA_045651945.1 Thermoguttaceae bacterium | reverse complement strand
AGCGATAGGGGGAGGTTATCACGACTATTCCGGAGGCTAAAGCCACCCGGTTACAAGAGTTGCGTCCCTCCGGGACGCGGTTCCGCTTCTCATCTTATTTATCTACGCAAGAAAAATTGCAAGCTCACGTTTATAAGAACTTGCTCATTACTTGCATTCGATTCGCTTTTCGCGAAGCAGCATGCGGGTTTCGCCCTGGTGGACGTAATGGCAGTCGGTGCAGGATTCGATCCAGTTGGAGTCGTCCCAGCCCTTGGATTTGAGGTCTTGATGGAACCCTTCGAGCTTGACGCGCTTCTGCTCGACGTGGCATTTGGCGCAGGATTCCTGGACGGATTTCCAATGCCCAACTTCGACTTTGTCCCCGTCTTTGCGAACCTGATGGCATTTGGCGCACGGGTTGGCGACGTGTTCAAACTGATGCTGATAGAACCGTTTCCACGTTCGGGGACCGTTGTGCTCTTTTTCGTTGACGGCGACGACGAACTCGAACTCCTCTTCCCGCCCATCGTTTGCCGACATGTAAACGTAATGACGACCCGGAGAGACGTTGAGCACGGCAAAGCTGGCGGCATTGCTCTGAACGTGTTTGCTGAATGAAATCTGTTCGTCGTCGAGATACAGTTCGTCAAACTGACCGCGAACAATCATGCCGATCTGCGAGCCGAGCAGGACCGATTCGTTGGGAGGCGTTACCAGCGTCTTTCCCGCCGGGAGCGGTTCAAACGGTTCCGGCGCCGCTTCGTCCGCAGACGTCTTTTGCATACAGAAAGCAAACAGACAGGCGGACAATGTAACAGCCGCTAACGATATAACAGTCAAACGTATTTTGTAACGAGTATTCATTTTCAATTCTCCGAATATTATTTAACCGCAACCCAGGATTTCCGCTGTCGGGAGCTGGGAATGTTGAGTTCTTGACGGTACTTGGCGACGGTTCGTCGGGCGATGTCGAAGCCCTGCTTTTGCAGCGTTTCCGCGATGGCGTCGTCCGACAGAGGCGAGGATTTGTTTTCCGCGTCGACCATCTCTTTGATTTTGGAACGGATAACCGCGTACGCGACGCCGTCGTCCGCCGCTTGACCGGTTCCGCCGAACGGTTCCGCGTTGGAAACGGACGCTGCCGACGCCGTCCCGCCGCCAAAGAGCTTTCTCAACTCGACAATCCCGCGCGGCGTCTGCATCCATTTGTCTTTAACGGCGCGGCTGACGGTCGAGACGTCAATATCGAGCTTGTCAGCAATCTGCTGCATGACAAGCGGACGAATGTACTCCGGGCCTTTGTCGAAGAAGTCCTGCTGGTAGTCGACGACCGCCTGACTGACCGCCAGAATCGTCTGCTTTCGCTGTTCAATCGCCTCGATAAACCATTGCGCTGAGCCGATTTTACTGCGAATGTACTCTTTTTCCTCTTTTGTCGCCTTGGGGCTGTTTTCCAGATTCCGGTACAGCGAACTGACTCGCAGGCGCGGCGTTTCCGACTCGTCGAGCCGAACTTCGTACCCGCCGCCCTCTTTGGGGACGACGAATAAATCGGGAATAATCACGTCGGCGCGGTCTTCCTGAAACTCTGCCCCGGGATTGGTCGTCAGCGTTCTCATGTGACGCAAAAGCGTTTGCAACTGGGTCATGTCGATCCCCATCGCCTTGCAGATTTGCGGCAGCCGATTCTGTTCCAGGTCCAATAAATGACGTCCGATTAAAACCTTTAACTGCTCTGCGTCAGGCGTATCGGGTTTAATTTGTAACAGCAGACATTCCCGTAAATCGCGCGCGCCGACGCCTGCCGGGTCCATCTGCTGAATGACTTTTAGAGCGTCGTACGCTTTGTCGATCGACTTCTCGTCCAAATCCGGAAAGAGCGTTTCCATGGTAAACGGAACCGTCTGCTCTTTGCCGTCGACAATATCTTTATACGACCCGAGAAAGCCGCGTTCATTGAGCGCGGCAATAATCCTCTCGCAGCGTTCCCGCTGCTCGGGCGACAAGTCAAACCACGGCAGTTGTGCCAGCAAATGCTCTTTGAGCGTTTCAGACGGCGCCGCCAGATTTGCCATGAGATTGTTGTAACGTTCCGCTGCGTCCTCCGCATTGCCGGAAGACCATTCGTACGGGGAGATGTCCTGATAGAAATCGTCCTCCGCCTGTGACGACGACTGAAAATCGTCCGTCTCGTTGGCAGAGTCAAAAGAATCGTAATCGTCCGCCTTGAAATCGTCGGAACCGTTGTCTTCTGATTTATCGCCAAAAGAAGCGTCCTCGGAATCAGCGTCACGGACGTCATTTTTATTTATAGAATCGTTCTCCTCGTCGTAATAGTCGTCGTCGGACATGTTGGCGTCTTCCAGCGCCGGGTTTTCCATGAGTTCCTGATCAATGCGTTCCTGCAGCGCAAGAATCGGCAGCTGAAGCATTTCCATCGACGCAATGAGCCGTGGAGCCAGCTTTTGAGTCTGCCGTAATTCCTGACGCGGAGAAAACCGCATTCCCATACTCATTGCGGTTCCCCCTGTGCTATTCGACTATCCGACGTTCATTAAAGGCGTCGGAAAGAACTTCTCTGTTGGTAAACTCGACCATGGCGCCGAGAGCGATTCCCCGCGCCAGACGCGAGATTTTGACTTTTTTCCCGTTGAGCAGATTAACGATGTGTCCCGCCGTCGCGTCGCCCTCCACCGTTGGATTGGTCGCCATGATCAGCTCGACTTCCGGGTCGTTGGGGCTGGACTGTTTAATCAACCGTTCAACGCGCTGAATCAGCGGCGCAATCGTCAAATCCTCCGGACCGGTTTTATCCAGCGGAGACAGCCGTCCCTGCAAGACGTGATACAAGCCGTGATAGACGCCGGTTTTTTCCAGAGCGATTAAATCCTGCGGCTGCTCGACGACGCAAATCTGCCGTTCGTTGCGGCTCTTATCCTGACAGATGGGGCAGTAGTCCTCCTCGGACAGGTTGTAACAGTTTTTGCATTGATGAACGTTGAGCTTGACGTCTCGAATCGCGTCGGACAGCGCCAGCGCTTCTTCCGTTTTGACGCGCAAAACGTAATACGCCAAACGCTCGGCGGACTTCCGCCCAATGCCGGGCAGTTTCGCAAACTCGTCTATAAGTCGAACTATCGGTTGAGCCAGTTCAGGCATGACAATATCAAAATAAAGGGATTATAAAATATCAATCGACAAGACCAACAGAGCGAATCGTGAATTGCAACAATTCGCCCTGATGGTTCTCGTCTTTCGTTTTTACTACTGGTTCAGACGCTGAATATTCATGCCCGTTCTGAAGTTGAACGGATACTGCTGAATATCGGTTCCGCCTGCCGTTCTGGATTCAATAATCAACGTGTATTGAGATCCCAGAGGCTGATGCGGCAGAATCGGCGTTACGAGCGTTGCCGTCTGGGTGTCGCCGTTGGGCTGAGCCGGAACCCACGCGCCGCCGGGCTGACCGACCATGTAAACGCGATATTCCAGGTTGCCGGCGGAGCCTGCGCCTGTTGCGGTCAAGGTCATGGTGAACCCTTCCGGAGTCGTGTTCGGTTCGCCGGTCTGATCAACGCTCAGGAACCGCTGTCCGGAAACGCTGACTTTGGCGAATCCGGCAGAACGTCCATTGACCAACGCCTGAACCTGAGTTGCACCCATCGAACGAGCGATAAACCGCGACGGATCAGTCGGGTCTGGCGCCAGAATGCTGGGATCGTCTGCTGTAAACGTTGCCGGAGCCGGGAACGCCTGTCCGGTGGTCGGGTCAATCGAGCTGACCGTAAACGACGGCGTCGACTGACCGGTTTGCAGAACAACGTCTGGCGGGGTAATCGTGTAGTTCGGCGGAGTCGAAACGTCAACGTGGACGTAAGCAACGCGGCTATCGTTCATACCGTTTGGATCGACGGTTTCCACCTTAACCTGAGCGGCGCCGGGCTGCAAGCCGGTAATCGTGTTGGTATTGGGATCGACCTGAATGACGCCGTTGGAATCAATCGCGCTGATTCTGTAGGAAACGTCGAACGGAAGCAAGCCGCTGTCGGG